>NZ_MUEW01000029.1:0-1058 GCF_001995655.1 Salinivibrio sp. IB868 | reverse complement strand
CACTAAGATACCTGCTTATGCAGGTGGGTTTCCCCATTCGGACATCGATGGCTCAAATGCTTCTTACCAGCTCACCATCGCTTTTCGCAGGTTAGTACGTCCTTCATCGCCTCTGACTGCCAAGGCATCCACCGTCTACGCTTAATCACTTAACCATACAACCCCAAGAGGTCTTTTTGCTCGATCTTTCTCTTTTATTCGGCCTCTTGCTCACCGTTTGCTTGGTCACGTAACACGTTACGCTCCCCGCGACAAACGCCTCGCGCGAGATTGTCTAAAAAAGAAATCTGCGTCGCAAAACCACTCAGTGTTGAATCATCAACCAATTAAGGTTTTGTTTTTGCCGGACTCAAAATAGAGACTTTGCTTATTGCTAAGACAAAGCCCAAGCACACTTGATTGTGTGAGTGACATTTCTGTCACTGATTGAGAACTTTACTGTCATTCTTTAATGAATGACTTGTCAGCTTTCCAGATTGTTAAAGAGCATGTCGTTTATTGCTAAATAAACCACGTTCTAAAGATTCTTAAGCAAAAACCTTTAAAGCGTGGTGGGCGATACCGGGCTCGAACCAGTGACCCCCTCCTTGTAAGGGAGGTGCTCTCCCAACTGAGCTAATCGCCCATCTTCCAGACTTGGTGGAGCTAGGCGGGATCGAACCGCCGACCTCTTGCATGCCATGCAAGCGCTCTCCCAGCTGAGCTATAGCCCCGCGCCTGAGAAATGGTGGGTTGTACAGGATTCGAACCTGTGACCAATTGATTAAAAGTCAACTGCTCTACCAACTGAGCTAACAACCCAATGGCGTCCCATAGGGGAGTCGAACCCCTGTTACCGCCGTGAAAGGGCGGTGTCCTAGGCCTCTAGACGAATGGGACRCRMCGATATGTTTGGGAACATATCCTCTTTAATACTTCAACCTATACAATCTGTGTGAACACTCGCAAAAATAGCGTCAGTAAGGAGGTGATCCAGCCCCAGGTTCCCCTAGGGCTACCTTGTTACGACTTCACCCCAGTCATGAACCACACCGTGGTAAACGCCCTCCCGAAGGTTA
>NZ_MUEW01000028.1:0-1304 GCF_001995655.1 Salinivibrio sp. IB868 | reverse complement strand
CATAATGGCTATTCATAGAGTTAGCAACCATACAGTAGAAGAATGAGACTTTCGAAGATAAACTATCTTTATCGCCTACTCCATTATCTCGCATTAACGGAATAAAAATTACACTTTTAAATACAAATGCATAGTAGTCACCTCTTTCTATTCCATACTCTATCCATTTTAAAGCCTCATCAATGCGATTTCTTTTTTTATATATAAAGGCCGCTTGATATGCCCCATAAAGGTTCCCATCCTTAGCTATTTTTTCCAAATATTTTGGGCGGGTATCTTCATTAAGATCAGACCAAATCCTGTCATCAAAGAAAAAGGTATAGCCTTTGTTTTTATATAACTTACTCGCTAACTGCTCATATCGATAATCCCGATAAAATGGAATATACTGCCACCAACTAGGGTCATGATATAAAAGGGCATACATTGCCTTTCCATCACCTTCTTCGGCGAGTTTCTCCCAACCTTCTATTGCTTTATCAACCCATTTCTCGTCACACGGCCAGCCAAGATAATTACAATATGAGGTAGTCACCTTTGGCATATGGGTACCTGCAAGTGTCGCCATCGCCCAAGGGTTACCACCTTCAGCTACCTTTAGTAAGTTAGAACCTACATACAGTGTTTCGGCAGTCTTGAACTGGGTATACGCCAACCAGTAGGCTGCATTAGCATCGCCATGTTCAGCTAACGGTTTAAATATCTCACGGGCCTTTTTAAACTGACCTTGATTTAATACTTCAATTCCTTTCTCCAACGTTTCCGCACAAGATAGGAATGGAAAAACACAAGCAGACATTGCTAGAAATTTTAACAACTTCACATTAACCACCAATGATTTTCTGGAACCTTTTATTTTTTAGTTCATTTATTTTTGACTTATCATTTACATGAGCAACTTCGTATTCAATCACTTCCTGGTAGGCGGGAAGATAAATAACCTTCTTGTAAGGAACCCAAGGTCTCATAGCATCAAGACGTTCGCTACAAAGGGGCATTTTTTTCGCCTCTAACGCTCGCTTCTCCTTATCTCGAATAAGATGAAAAGGAAGCAGTGCAATTTGCGTCAGGGTAAGCTGATAAGGAATGCTACCGCCCAGTGAGTGTTGTAGCACTCACTGGGCGGTAAATATTTAGACTACACACTCAACACTTGGAAGAAGCTTTACACTTAAAACGAAATATTGGTCTTAGCCAAACAGAAAATCGTCCTCTGGCGCAAGTGCTCTAGGTAGAGGAAAACGCCAGATCATTTTCGCGGTGCTGGACACAGTATTTTGACTATTACCGTAGACAAAGAGATA
>NZ_MUEW01000027.1:0-1370 GCF_001995655.1 Salinivibrio sp. IB868 | reverse complement strand
GTATACATAGTACTAATAGGGTAAAGATTAATATAATGATTTAACCCTAGAAGCACGACCAAAAAAAATAAATAGACAAGGCTACGTTCAAAGAAAATTAATCTACTACTTTTAATTGCTAAAAAGAAAGAAAATAAAAAAACAAGAAAGTTAAGGGCTGGCTTATGAAGTTCATAAAAATCCCTCATGATTAAGTCAGTCCCCTCCATCAACACTCCAGCAGACATCGAGACAGGGATAATAATAAGAAGAACTAAAAAAGGCACTATATACAAAAAAGCTAACTTGCAATCACCTAGATAGGAAAGCATATTTTTTCTCTTTCCCTCGATTAGGAAGAAGATGGCAAGCACCGTGATCAACAAGCCATTAACAATACCTAATCCCGCCCTTCCCATATGCCCATGAAATGWAGGCATAATCATAGAAAAAAACAATAAAAATAAAAACAGGTGCGAGCTATTTATTCTTGTATGCAATTTATTCTCCTGGAAAATTCGCAAATAGTATTCACTAACCTATGTTACCCACAGAAAACGCATGGATATCCACATCCTAGAAACTCCTAGAAACCTTCACAGCCCGTCGCTAACTACTATCAGTCCATCGCATACTTCATTCACTTGCGCTAGATGGCGGCTTTGAAAGTCTTCTCTTTCTTTGAATAAATTTAAAACCATTTACTTTATTCGTCCAAAAACCTCTGCTCAGTAGTGCCACCCTATTAATGCGGAAGTAACCTTCCCCATCTCCAACATCGAATTGGGCGTTCGCCCTTCGCGGTGGTTCCCTGTCAGTAGTCAAGTTCACGCTTCCACTTATTAATTAATAGTCACATTCGTAATCTGGGAAACTTGATCTTTTTTATCTAAAATCACGCATTTTCAATGCTATCGACTATCATCATAACTCCAAATATTTTTCAGCTACTTGCTCCAGACTAAATTGCATTGCACGTTTTTTTGCTTTCTCTATTTGTTCAATTGAAGATGGCTTCTCTAACTTATTCATAATCGCTTCAGCCAATTTTTTAGTCTTGTTAGGTTCAACTAATGTACCAAACTCACCATTGTTTAAAATCATTTTGGGTCCACCGGGGCAGTCAGTAGAAATAACGGGGGTTTCTGATGCCATAGCTTCAACAATGACATTCCCAAAACCTTCCCAATCCGATGTTAGTACGAAAACATCAGCGGCTCTATAATAAGGGTAAGGGTTTTTCTGAAAATTAATTATCTCGACAACATCGGCTAGCCCAAACTCCTTGATTAATGATTTTAAATTACTTTCCTCTTCACCTTCACCTAAAATCACTAATCTTGAACAAGGAATTCGTTTATAGATAAGATTAAACACGTTAATTAATAACG
>NZ_MUEW01000026.1:0-2219 GCF_001995655.1 Salinivibrio sp. IB868 | reverse complement strand
GTGTTTAGACTGGTCATTCAATCTTTTTATCTTAACGAACTCGATACTTGGAAAAAGTGAGTGTAATTTGGAGAGTAACTCTTGCTTTTGGTCGACTGTCATGGTGTATATATCACCACCGTATGCATGCGCACCTTTCTCGGGGACAGCGAACGATAAGACACCATCGTTCTCTAAATCAAACACAACCGTACGCTCCGAAATCAATATGTAAGAGTGGTTTACATTAGGGCGAAAGTTTGTCATCCCAAACGACATCAGCGCAAACCCACCAGCTCCAACAAAGGCAAGAGGACCGAGCACAAACACGGCAATAATACAGGCCACGATACCCACCCATGAAAACCCACGCACCACCTGATAGGCAACATCGGGGATCATGTCTTTTTCTGTGTAATGAATACCCAGAGGCGTTAAGTGGTAACAGCGATGCTTGTCGGCGAAAAAAAGATACCTTGAGACTAATACCATCATCGTCATGAAAGAAAATAATCCCCAAAACGCGATTGAGTCTATAGTGAGCTCGTCGATTACAAACCATAGAAAGCAAAAAGGGGTTAGCCCTGCAAAAATTGATAGTCCCCAAATTCCAAGGTGGGCAAATTTTCCGCCCCATCCTTTATGCTCCCAATAGTGGACGATTTCCGCCTCATAGAGACTCTTTTTAATAGGATTTATATTCTCTCTATTGCTCATTTTTAAACTCTCACGTCAATGGTGCGTGTCATTAGTTTTCTCCGAATTGAAGTGCGTTATTCGGTCGCGCTCTCTTCCTCCTGGTGATAAACAGGATGTTTAGACTTATCCTTCAATCTTTTTATCTTAACGAATTCGACATTTGGGAAAAGTAAGCGTAATTTGGAGAGTAACTTTTGCTTTTGGTCGAATGTCATAGTGTATATATTACCATAATAAGCATATACACCTTTCGCAGGGACGGCGAATGACAAAACACCATCGTTCTCTAAATCAAACACAACCGTACGCTCCGAAATCAATATGTAAGAGTGGTTTACATTAGGACGAAAATTCGTCATCCCAAACGACATCAGAGCAAAACCACCGGCCCCAACAAACGCAAGAGGACCGAGCATAAACGCGGCAATAATGCAGACCACAATACCCACCCATGCAAAGCCACGTACTACCTGATACGCAACATCGGGGATCATGTCTTTTTCTGTGTAGTGAATACCTAGTGAGGTCAAGTGATAACAGTAGTGTTTATCAGGAGAGAGAAGGTACCTTGACACCAACACCATCATTACCATGAAAAAAAACAACACCCAAAACTCAGGAGTATCAACAGTCAGCTCATCAATGACAGACCAAAGAAAAAGTAGAAATAGCACTGCGAATGAAATAGACCAAATCCAATCTAACAAATTATTATATTTGAAACCGGCTCCTTTATACTCCCAAGAATGCACTATTTTTCACTATAGATTTTTTCTTTTAGAGGCTCTATATGTTTTTTATAGCTCATTCACCTGCTGTAATTTCAATGGTGCGTATCATTATTTTCTCCAATGGAGGTGAATTATTAAAAACAGTCCTATTCGGCAGCGCTCTCTTCTTCCTGCTGATAGATAGAATGTTTATATTGATCATTTGCTCTATTGATTTTGATAACTTCTAAATTAGGGAAAAGAGTATATAAGTGATTTACAACGGTGAGCTTTTCTTCATACGTTTGAGTATATACACGACGTTTATATTCTAGATTTTCTTTCTCTGGAATCGTGAAAGAAAGCACATTGTCGTTGATCAAGTCAAACAGAATAGCACGTTCGTCCATTAATATGTAAGAGTGGTTTACATTTGGACGAAAGTTCGTCATCCCAAACGACATCAGCGCAAACCCACCAGCTCCAACAAACGCAAGAGGACCGAGCACAAACACGGCAATAATACAGACCACAACACCAACCCATGCAAACCCACGTACCACTTGATAGACAACATCGGGGATCATGTCTTTTTCTGTATAATGAACGCCCTGCGAGGTCAAATGATAACAATAGTGTTTATCAGGTGAGAGAAGGTACCTTGACACCAACACCATCATTGCCATGAAAAAAAACAACACCCAAAACTCAGGCGTATCAACAGTCAGCTCGTCAATGACAGACCAAAGAAAAAGTAGAAATAGCACTGCGAATGAAATAGACCAAATCCAATCTAACAAATTATTATATTTGAAACCGGCTCCTTTATAT
>NZ_MUEW01000025.1:0-2911 GCF_001995655.1 Salinivibrio sp. IB868 | reverse complement strand
AAACATGATTGTGGCTATATCAAAGAAATTAGAGGAGCTAGCCTTGGATTTTGGAGCAAAAAATGTTTGGCTTAGACCTAATCCGGTTGACGAAGCTAGATTTTTCGTAGATTATGAAAATAGATTGAAATTTAGACATCAACTTACCAAATTTCATGAAAGCGATATAATACTTTGCCACGTAGCTAACTATATTGACAGAAAAAATCAACTATTTTCAGTTGAGTTGCTCGCAGCTTTACCAGACAAGTTCAAGCTTGTATTAGCGGGTCCGTTGAAGAATGAAGAAACAAATTACTTCAATAGGGTTAATGATAGAATTAAAGAGCTAGATTTGGAGGCGAGAGTAGAAGTTAAAACAGGTTTTGTGGAGAACTTTGATGAATATATTAAAGCTAGCGATGTCTTTTTGTTTCCTTCAAAATCTGAAGGTTTAGGAACTCCTCTTTTAGAGGCTCAGGCCTGTGGCATACCCGTCGTTAGCAATAAAATAGAGGGTATTTCCGACACAGTGATTCATTGGGGGCAGGGTGGGTTTTATCTTCCACTTATAGTAGATAAGTGGAAAGATGCTGTTTTAGATTCACTAGAAATTAGCAAATGGAACCTGATAGCTAATTCTAAAATAATCCTCGGGGAGTCTTCAACTAAAAAAATCGATAAACTGTATGTTGAAAAGGTTCAGAGTCTCCTGAATTCAAATCATAAGTCTAACACTTATGATTAAAARGGCCAGAGGAAGTAAACTGCTGTCATCGCCGATGTAAAACTGCTTTTGTTGATCAAGTTATTCACCTAACACACTGATCCCAATGGGATCACTCCCATCAATCAACTCGCTAGCTAACAGACACACCAAGCCTTATGACTTTGTTTATTTTTTTCACGTTGGTCCAGGGAAAACGCATGAAGATCCGCGGCATGTCTGGGGTGCGATTTAATGATTAAGTTTTCACTTAAGGCTAAAACTTTGCGTCATGCCATGTTTATTGATTAAAGTAAGTGAAAATAAGGGATAAATTTGTTGATCCTTTTTAGTGAGATTTAATGGTCTCCTAACGTTTAGGCGATTTAAAATGACAGAAGATAAAAGTCCATTTATGCATTTCGTTTCCATTAGAGATGTTCGCCAAGAAGGTAAAGTTGAACATACGTTATCAGATATTATTTTGATAAAAATTTGTGCGGTGTTGTCTGGACTCGATACCTGGAAAGGCATTAGTTATTATGGACGTAAGCAACGTGATTTTTATTACTTTTTGGCTTCTCAGGTAAAACATCTCCATCGTCAGATACGATCGCAAGAGTGATGGGAATCATGAGCACAGAAGCATTACAAAACGCTTTTATAGAATGGATGAAATTATGTCATGAACTAACAGATGGTGAAGTCATTGCTATTGATGGAAAAGCACTGAAAGGATCGTATAACAGAGCAACAGACCAAGCTGCTATTCATATGGTTAATGCAGTCGCAACCGCAAATGGTGTATGCCTCGGACAGTCAAAAGTAGACAGTAAGACGAACGAGATCACTGCGATCCCTAATCTACTAGAATTGCTCGATATTTCAGGTTGTTTGATTACCATTGATCCCATGGGTTGTCAGCGAAAAATCGCACAGAAAATCATCGATAAAAATGCTGATTACTTGCTTGCTGTTAAAGAAAATCAAGGCAGGTTAGTTGAAGCGTTTGATAATTATTACCGCCCCTCAATGCTTCAACATTTTGATGGCGATAGCTATTCATCACAAGAGAAATCGCATGGGCGTTTGGAAACACGATGTGCACTGATTAATACCGATTTAAGTGTATTAGGTGATTTGGCTTATGATTGGCCAGAATTAAAAACGATGGGCATCATGGTGAGTGTTCGAAAAAAAGGAAAACACGCTGAAGAATCAGATATCTCCGTGAGCTATTATATAAGCTCAAAAGCTCAAAAGCTCAAAAGCTCAAAAGCTCAAAAGCTCTGACAGCGAAAGAGTTACATGATGCCACTCGTTCGCATTGGTTAATTGAATCAATGCACTGGCAGCTGGATGCTGGATTAAAAGAGGATGCCTGCCGAATTGGGGTGGATGACCGAGCGGAAGTATTTGCACGAATAAGGAAAATGGTTTTGAATTTATTAAAGCAAAAGAAGAGTTTTAAAGCCGGGATTCAACGCAAGCGAATGATGAGCGCGATGGACCAAGAGTACTTGGCGACCGTGTTAGGAAGCCTTTCTTGACGCGGATGTTCATGCGTTTTCCGTGTGGATATTGGTAAGTTTACAGTGCTTCCATATTTTTATAAGGGACAAACTTGAAAGGTAAAAAAATTTGTATAGTTACTCCATCGTTCAATGGCGGAGGGGCTGAGCGTATTGCCATTAATCTGGCAAACTATTATGTTGATATGGGCTGGGATATCTCGATTATTGCATTTAATGCGAAAGGGCCTTATGCGAACCTAGTTTCAGAAAAGGTAAAAGTTATTGACTTAAAATCTAGAACACGTTATGTTTTTTTTAAACTATTAACAACTTTGAAAGAACAACAACCAGAATTAGTAGTTTCCATTATTCGTGATACTAACATATTTGTTGGTTTGTCGTCGCATTTTATAAAAACTAAAACTATATATCGCGAAGCAAATACAATGGATGCTATTAGATCTATGCCACTTTTAAAGAAAGGCTTATATCTTTTCTTAATGCGCCAATCCTATAAACGTGCAAGTAAAATCATAGCCAATTCGAATGATACAAAAAAAGACTTGCTGGAAAATAAGATTTGTTGCACTGAAAAGATAAAAGTCATCGGTAATCCCGTTCTAATACCTGATTTCGAATCTTTAATAGATAAAAAACTAAGACATCGGTGGCTTGGAAATTGTAAATATAAAACTATTTTGAATGTTGGTCG
>NZ_MUEW01000024.1:0-9582 GCF_001995655.1 Salinivibrio sp. IB868 | reverse complement strand
TATCACTATAGCCCTTGAAGAATTCAACGGTTGTTTCATCGAGTTTTAAATCAGTGTGATATCCTGCGACATATTCTTTCGCCTCTTTTCGAATATTTTCAAGCTGTTTTTCTGTCACCCTTTCTCCGGTAACTTTATCATAATACTTATGCATTCCTATATTTCGATCATATTCGAAATCAAAGAAGTTAATAGCACGACATCTATCGTTATTTCCGAGAAGACTATCAGCAGCGCTACAATAGAAATACGCGCGTTTAGAAGTTTTTTCATCTTTCGAGCCTATACTATACGTCCTCTTAAGACGTATTAACCCTACAGATGCGCTATATAAAGCGTAAGAATTTCGTTCTTTTATTCCATTTTCTATCGTACTAATCGCTTTTCTGATTTCTTCATTCTCTTCAAGTATATGAAACAATTTATAGGATGCTACGCCATCGCCATCTGAAGCCATCTTTCCCAAATACTCAACTCTCTTTTCTTCATTAAAAAAAGACCAGAATGAGGAGTCATAAAAGAAAGCGAAACCTTTATTCTCATATAACTTTCTTGCTATTTTCCCATATCGGTAGTCGCTATATATTGGAATGTACTGCCACCAGCTAGGGTCATGATATAAAAGGGCATACATTGCCTTTCCATCACCTTCTTCTGCGAGTTTCTCCCATCCCTCAATTGCTTTATCAACCCATTTTTCATCACACGGCCAGCCAAGATAATTACAATATGATGTCGTCACCTTTGGCATATGGGTACCTGCTAGTGTCGCCATTGCCCAAGGGTTACCACCTTCAGCAGCTTTTAATAGGCTCGACCCTGCGCCTAGCGTGCCTGATGTTTTAAATTGTGTATAGGCTAACCAGTAAGAGGCTTTAGCGTTACCTTTATCAGAAAGCGATTTAAAAACTTCATTTGCATCTTCATACTTTCCTTCATTTAGCAGAGATAATCCCTCTTGGACTGTTTCAGCTTTAGATGACGACGTTGAAAAAATAAAAAAACAAATAATAAAATAATCAACTTCATTGTTTTCTACCACCTACTAACTCGCGATATCCTTGTCTTTTAGCATAAGTGATACCTTCTTTGTCATCCCGGTTAACCACTATATATTCGTCTACTTTTTGATAAGCTGGAAGTATTATAATTCTTTTCAAAGGAGCCCAATCTTCCGTTAAAGAAGATACATTATTGACTAGAAGCTCCTTGCGACGAATTAAATCACGCTTGAAGTCTTGGTCTTTTATAAGATCCAATTTTTTATAGGATTCTTCCCAGAAACAGATAATTCTATCAATGTTTTCCGCATACTGTTGCCATTTCACCTCTTCGGGAAGCTCCATCTCAATCTCTTCTCCGACCCTTTGCATGACGTTCTCGAACTTTTTCTTGGCATTATCGCTTATCGGGTGGCTCTCTCCTCTTATCCATTCTAAAAGCTTGGTCATCGCAGCCACTTGGTTAAGATTACGCTCAGCAGCTTCTGCATCGTTACCCCAAAATCCTAAATCATGATAATGCAATAGAACCGAAAAGAGCTTGGCGTAGGTCTCAGCCGGCATTTTCTTGATCCAGTCTCGCTGACCGGATGTCTCAACGTCACTATTAATGAAGTTCGCCACAAAGGGGGCGTTCGTCGCCTCCAACGCTCGCTGCTCCATATCGCGAATAAGATGAAAAGGAAGCAGTGCAATTTGCGTCAGGGTAAGTTGATAGGCAACGGCCACTGTCAGTAGCCTGTTAAAAGCATAAAAGGCTTCACTGCCGTCACTTTCATGGAATAGGCCAAAGCGACTGAAGCTCGGGTGCTCCATCACATCTAACAGCCGTGAGATAAATTCATCGTAAGCAAGCGGGTCTAACTCAAACGCCAGCTTGCCAGAGAAACCGGCAATAGACGCGGCGCCAAAGTCGAAACGAAAAATTAAGCGGCCATTATCTAAGGTACATTGCAAGATAAGTTTGGCTCCAACGCCTAACTGCGCGGTGAGACGAGTGGCGAGCTTAAACAACTGTTTCATGTCCGAGCTACCCACATTTTTCCATAAGCATTCAAGACTGACTTGTCCACCTACCTCTGCACCAGCAAAGGCCGACACCTCAGTCTTTGCACCCGCCTTAATATTTCGCAGTTTACTATCATCTGCGAGTTCTAGGTCTTTCTTGCTTTCCAAACGTGTTGCAATAAAGGTTTGAGATGTCCGCAGGCCTGTGGCGCCTGTGGCACCATCTTGACCAAATCCAATCTCATTCGAGTATTTTATGCTTGCCGCTAACATACCGTGCACAACCGCTTCAATGTCGAAGCGAATGTCTCCTAAGCTCACTTCACGACGCTCATTGTCAACGGTGTAATAAGGAACTTTTAGATCGTACATGTTTTCAGCTGGAATGGAGAATTTTGTCGCTAATTGGCCGCTGGCGAAATCAAGCGACGCTCCCAGCTGCGTGTTCCCCACTAAGTTTAAGTTGACGCTTTCAGCTGCTGCCTGCGCTGAATATGTAAATCGCATAAATTGTGCGCCGCCGCTAACGTCCATCTTAACGGTGTTACCAAAAATCTCGGTTTGCTGGGTTCGCCACGGTAGCACATACTCATAGGCCTCATCTAAAGCGACCTCTCCCCCCACGTTGGCCAACGCAAACGTCTTTTTAATTTCCGCATCATTCCCCAAGGCGTCTCTTAACGCGTCCTTGAATCCCTCGGGCTTTATCACTCCTTGCCCTGTTGGTAGCGTGGGTTCATAAACTTGCGCACAACTTTGCTTATTCCTTGCTGGGTCATTATCTATAACCGCACATGTTGAGCGTATATACATCGCTTCGTTTGGCTTGGAAGTGAGTGCGCACTCAACAATTGTCGTATTCAACGCCATTGAGTCAGGCACAATTTGATTGTTCAAATTTTCTGGTGCCCAATCTTTGTGCTCATCCCAAAGCAATATGCGCTTTTTCTCTCGTACTTGCCCTATGAGGACCGAATCCTCCTGACCGTCTAGAATAGACGATTGAGTTCCTCTTATCAGCTTTCACTCCAAGGTATACCCCGTTGTAGTTTTAACATCACTTCATACATCTCATCATCAGGCCTCAGTGTACTTGATATGTAAGGATCATCGACAACTTTATCAATGTTCGCCTCAATGAGGTCTTTAAATAAAGGAATGTCATCTTCAGGGTTGATCGCCTTTTCTTTGCAACCGGAGAGGAAACTCATCGATATGCTTAAAAGTATAACTTGGATAATCGTTTTATGACTTATCATAGTGCTATGCCCAACAGGTAGTGATGTTTTGGCCGAGAGATAGCATAACGTTTTAAAGCTAAGAAATGCTACCGCCCAGCAAGTGTTATAACACTCACTGGGTGGTGAACATTTAGGATGTCAAATCAAAACGGCCAAGAAGTCTTGAAATTTTTAACGTACCAGTCTCAACTGAACAGAAAATCAACCTTGGCCCCAATTATCGATCCTAGTGAAGTAATCGATATAAATCATCGGTTTCATCTCAGCGATTTCTTTTTCTATATTACAAATGCTTTCATCGTAATCACTCTTATCTGGCCAGTCATCATAATAAATAAAATAACGACTATCCTTAAATATCTTTTCGTACAATAACGCATGACAATATTTTTCTTGATTATTTAGCTCATCACTTCTATCTAATGCCATTGATAAAAAGTAGTAACTGCCTCCTACTTTTTTCATTCTTTCGAATAATTCATCATTACTCTCTTCGTAGTACATTACTGTCCCCATAGCTGGGATGTAATTATTATTACTTGCAATCTTAAAAAGATCGAATGCTAATTTTTCTAGTTCTTTTGAACGAAAGATGACACCGTTATTTGTCTGCTTTTGCAATGAGTCGGTATAGTCCATCAATGGCTTATAGTAATGCGCCTCTGCAAATCGAATCACTTCTTTTATATACTCTTCACGCTTTTCTACTGATTCATCAAGACCTTGATCTTTTAACAAAAAATACTGAGCACGAAGATCGCCTTCCGCTGCGAGTTTTTTAAATCCCTCGACTGCTTTTTGGTAAATTTCCTCAGTGCAGTATTTATTTTCATAGGAGGTATCTAAGCCAAGATCTTTCGCTACTTTATTACCAAGACTACTCGAGCCTAGGTGTGCTCGACAGCGATAGCTTCTATTAGAAAGCCAATAAGCTGCATAANAATCCCTCGACTGCTTTTTGGTAAATTTCCTCAGTGCAGTATTTATTTTCATAGGAGGTATCTAAGCCAAGATCTTTCGCTACTTTATTACCAAGACTACTCGAGCCTAGGTGTGCTCGACAGCGATAGCTTCTATTAGAAAGCCAATAAGCTGCATAAGGATTTCCCTCGCTCATTAGCTTCGCTAGACGAGATACTGCGACACTTTTTTCTGAGATATCATTCAATGTTAATCGCGAATATAGAATCGTTGCATGAGCATTCCCTCTTCCTATCAGGCGGTTAAACCTATCTTCTTCTTCTTTGTTCCACGGCGTTCCTCGTTGTAGGTCAAGCAACACATCATACATTTCATTTTCAGGACGAACTGTGCTGGATATATAAGGATCATCGGCTACTTTATCGATGTTCCTTTCAATAAAGCTCTTAAATAAAGGGATATCATCTTCCGGGTTGATCGCCTTTTCTTTTTCCTTACAAGCACTGATAGCTATCACTACAAATAGCAGAAAAGCTATCTTTATAATATTTTTATAAACCAACATCTTTAAGGCTCCAATCAATTATTTTTTCATTTTTTTCGGGTACTAATGCGATATGTTTGTTATCTTCATCATTTTTATAGCTAGTTAGCTCAATTTCTACACCTCGTCTACTAGCATTAGCCACCACTGAACGCGCATAGGCACGATACTCTGTATGAGTGACAGGTTCGAGTCGTTTTGTATCAACCGTGTTTGTGTAACTAGTTAGTACCATTCTGCCACAGAGAATTTTTGAAGCTTGATCGAAGTCATTTCTAACTTTTTTCAATAAATCACTCTGTTGAACTGTTCCAGCAACCAAAAGAGTTCTATGAATAAACCTTGCTATTTTATACCAGCTCTCTCTGAACCCCTCCCACTGCTGAGGTTTATCAGCTCCTGCATGAAGGTCGGCCATCTCAATCAAAGCTTCTTTCCACTGTCGCTGACTCGCACATGGCCCATGCTCATCTTGGTTTGTTGTATCGTTACTCAACCATTCCATAATATTTAAAATTGCTTGAGCTTGGCGTCTATTTAAAAACTCAGCGCTGTCTTCTACACTGGTCTCCGTTTCTCTATCTAGCAACGTATCGAGTATAGTTTCAAGTAAAGAGGTCGTTTCCGTTTGCGTTTTTAATAGCGTATTCAAAAGATTAGCTAATGTTTGAGGCGGAATACTCATAACCCAAGGTTTCGCCTTCTCTGCCTTCTTTTTTTCTGTTAACTGTTCGGCTAAGAACGGAGCATATTCTTTGCTTATGACATTCTTTTTGTACGATGCCCACAGGTTCGGTGGCATGAGTAGTACTTTAGAAAAAGATAGACCCAAACCAATAGCTATCGTCGCGATGTCGTTAAGGGTATTAAAATCATCATTTATGCCGTTTTCATCTACATCACCAAACACAGATAAGCGGCGGAAGTTACTTTGCTTAAGTACGCCAAGTAGACAGTCGATAAAGTCATCACTATTGATCGCATTTAATTCGATGCCCAAGGTGCCCTTACACCCGCCTCCAACTACTAAGCGCGCAGATGCGATGACCACTAGGACGCCGGCCTGGAAAGCAATACGGAATTCACTGTGAAAGCCTGCGCCGTACGCGGCCGAAAATTCACCCTTAATCGTACCTAAGGTTTTAGGAACTCGAGCATTAGGTGCTACCCAGAAAACGTCCGCCCCCAAGGCACCGCCTACTTCTACTCCGACAAAGGCATCTACCGTTACACCTGCCTCCGCTGCAACCTGACTATTCACTAAGTCTTGTTGCGTTGCACCAGTCATATTCTCAACTCGATGGACGTTAGGGTCGAAAAGGGTAACGGTACTACCACGTACCCCTAGCCCATTATCTATGTCACTAGGACCGACAGTAACGCTACTCCCTAACTGACACGTCGCACCAACTAACCCATAGACTGAACCGGTTATACGTGCCATTAACGCGCCAACATCGTAGCTGTACTCATCACCCTTATCATCGGTATAGAAAAGCGTCACCGCATGACCCCTAGCTGATGACGCTGATGCATTTTCACCCAAGGTATTGTTTTGCTCACCCTCTGGTAACCACAGACAAATACTCATTTGTCCTTGCAAAAGCGCCAACTTAGCCGAAATATTGCCACTCGCCCCCACTTGGCGAGGATCTTTGATTAGGTCTGAATAGCCTGATAACGGAAGGTTAAGTGCTGATTCTCCCTTTGCTGTAAAACGAAGAAATTGTGCTCCTGCATCTTCCGCATAAGCAGGCTCGTTTAAACCCTCGATATTGCCTTCTTGAGCGTGGTAACTATCTTGCCAAAACACAGTGTCGAATTGAGATTGCGTTTTTAACGGGGCTATGCACACTTGGACACTTGTTTTTCTTAACTCTTTTAATGCATCAGTGACACTATTTACACCAACGATATTCCCCCCGCCTGTCTGAGGAGATGCAAACGTAATACGATCAGTAATGAAATCAACATGGCAAGCTGCTTTGGTATAGAATGGATCTGACTTATCGTAAGGCATATACCACTCTGGTCCACGCAGGTAAAAAACTTGCCCTGTGGATAAAAAACTGCACTCAACTGGCTGAATATCGCTGAGTCCCGCATCATTGACAAAGGCACTTACACCTTTTTTATTGGGCTGGTGATCTTTTCTATCCCACACTAATACAAGATCGGGTGCCAGATCTTTCCTTTCAGCATCGGCAAAAAAGAATCGAAGCTGGTTAGGGCCTTTTTGAGCCGTTTGTTTAGCCAAGATTTTTAAATGCTCTATTCTTTTTTGTGCTATCAACTTTATTGTTAATAGTTTATTAAAAAGCTTATCAAGCGGTGTGCCTTGGCTTTGACCCAGTATTTGATTCAAAGCATTTTGATGTTTGGTTATCGTCATGTCGATAAGGTGTATCAATGCCTTAGCTGGATAATACGACCACGCGGCTTTATTGACATCATTAACAAGGCTTTCAATGTTTAGGCTGTCATTTATTTCAGTGCTACCTGTTATCTCTTGGTATAAGCTATCAATCAGCTCAGTCTGCTCGATTGAAATTGGTTCTGGTGATGTCCGCCAGTCGTCTCCGCGGTTGCGTAATACTTGAGGTCCCGCCGCAACACCGACATCTCCCTCTAGTTGCTCCAACGTCAAACATTGCTCTTTAAAAACAATACCTTCTTGGTTGAGTAGCTTGAAACCGGGAAGAAAACCATCTTTCGCTAGCTCGTTAAGCTCACGTATCGCCGCTTGGTGTGGCCTTTTAGCCAGATCCAGACCATCGATATAGTCGTAAATAAGGTTACACGCTCTTTTAATCCGCTCTTCTCTTCGTGATGTGAAGTATTGGTGGTCTTCGCTAAATACAAACTTAGTCCCATCATCTGAATTAATGTTGCCAGCATTTCTTTCCGCTTCCTCTTCCAGCTCGGTAATACGTTCGTCAATGGCATTCAATATAAAAGTACGGACACGCTCTTCGACCAATTTGTCAAAATTTGCGTTGCCACTTCTGTCTTGAGGTGCAAGAGATTGAAACTTACCGCCATAATACAGTGCATTTCTTTCAGCATTTTCTCGTCGAGTCTCTTGCTGAACAATATCATCAAACGCTAAGTCAAGCTCCTCAAGTGCCTGGGTTAGAAACCCCTGAGGATCCGCAGATTTATAATAGGCTTTTGTTTGTACCACTAAACGCAGTGGCAGAAGGGTGGTATAGAGTTCCTTGTCTTCCTCATCCATAAACGCTTCATGAGGGCGTGTGGCAAACTTAGACATGATGCCAAGCTGATTGATATTTGCCAATGTGGTGCTGTAGTCGCCTTCAACAACGGCGTCCTGCATTAGGACTTTTTCTTCTTCGATAAGGTCCTTGGCCTCTTGTGTCACTGCGTACCAGCATTTTTCACCCGTCTTAGGATGCGCTGGCACATATAAGATGTCGACAAAATCAGCGATTTGACACTCTTGTTCCGTAGCAGGCGCTTCTGGTGCCTTTTTAAATGATTCGCGAGAGGCCTCCGTATCGGCAGGTTCCGGCAGCTCTATCTTTAACGTATCTCCAGCATAGATAAAGTCGGGATCTTTGATTTGCGTACTGTTCAGCTTGAGAAGATCCTCTTCGGAGACGTCAAACTTTTCAGCAATAAGACTTAAGCAGTCACCTTTCGTTATTTTGTATTCTTTCATGTCACACCCACTGCTTAAAAACAGAATCTTGTTGTTCGCCCTCCACGGGCGTGAATGGATTTGGCTTGTATAGGCACACAGGCACATCGTCTGAGTTAAACCAAAACACCCCTTTGCTAGGCCCCAAGCATTGCACGATATCGTCTGTATTGGCGTGTGCTAAAACGGCATCCCAAAGTCGTTGGCTTTGAAAGCGCAAACATAAAACTTGGCCAGCAACTTCTATCTTCAACATCGCTTGTAAGTGCGCAATAAAGTCATCTGCACAGGTTTTGTCATCCACTGCAAATATTACCGAGCTGGTATCAAAATAAGACAGTGTGCGCCATGTCTCGACGTTAGCGATATCCGCTCCCATATTCACCAAATAAGGGCTTTGCTCAAGCAGATAATCAAAGGGAGTGCCTGCATATAGGGGCAGAATTTGCTGGACACTAAAGTGTTCTTGAATCAGTTGCGCGGCATCACTGATCCTTACTGCATCAACGAGAAGCCAATAATGCGTTGCCATACACTTATCCCTCTTCCTGCAAACACGGACAATCTTGACGAGGGCATGAACCATCGAATTGTCGTTGACACAATTTCAGCACAGGAAGGTTTGCCACCGATGCCACTTTTAAGGTCGCAGGTGAAAGCTGCAGGGGTAAAGGATCGGGACTCTCTGGCGACTCCACCCCAAATGGCAGGGCGGCGACTTTGCCGGCATAGCCACTGCCTGCACCAGGGCTGCCGCCTGAGTTGAGGTTAATCGCAGGGCCCACAAGGTGGACACCGCCGCCATCAATGCTGACAAAACTGCCGCCGGCTTTGACGGTGATGCTACTTCCCGCCTCAATCACTGCTTTTTGACCGGCTTTGATGTGAATTTCGTTACTGGCGTCATTCACCCATACTTGGCCAGCTTTGACATGCAGCGAGCCGTCGACAATCAGGGTTTGGTCTTGTTGAGTGTACTGGCGACTCTCTCCCTCCACGGTATGATGCGCATTGCCCATCACACGATGAAATTGGTCGTTGTGTACTTGATGGTGGTTGTCATGACCTATCTCGGTCACGCGGTCGTTTTCTACCTCGGTGTGCCAGTCTTTTTGCGCGTGTAAATACACTTGCTCACTGCCCGATTGGTCTTCGAACGTCAGCTCGTTATAGCCCTCACCTTGATGACTCTCGCTGCGCCAAACC
>NZ_MUEW01000023.1:0-6180 GCF_001995655.1 Salinivibrio sp. IB868 | reverse complement strand
ATCAAACTCTTCAATTAAAGTTTTTTCGAAACCGAAGTTTCAGCTCAATGAATACTGATTACTGTTTCTCTCCGAAGAGAAAAACGAATTGACTGTGCCGAACAACTGTAAAAGTTGTCGTTTGGTCACTCAGTTCATCGAATAAATCTTTTTGTCTATTCTCAACGAGTGCCCACACAGATTGCATAGGTCAAATTGTTAAAGAGCACCGCTCAATCTTGAGCGGGAGTGGCATCTTACGCCACTTTGGCAACAAGTCAAGCATTTTGTTTTGCTTGTTTGTTTTGCCGTTGTTAGCGCGGCTTGCCGTGCCAACGAGAGCGCATTATAGAGAGGTGATTTTTTGACGCAAGGAGTTTTTGATAAAAACATTTCAAGCGAGCAAAAAGCCAACAAGGTGCATTATTACTGAGCATTTCCATGCGAAAACTAAGCAGAAAGCCACCTAAAGTCGGTGGCTTTCGCTCAATAAGTATCTATCAGTCCTGTTTTGCGATGATTTGATCGTTTTCAACATCGAGGAAAACAGGCCGCCCTGGTATCAGCTCGCCACTTAGAATTTGCTGAGCAAGCGGGTTTTCAATTGTCTGCTGGATAGCACGTTTGAGTGGACGCGCACCATAGACGGGGTCAAAGCCACCTTTAGCCACTTTTGCCAAGGCTGCGTCTGAGACCTCAAGCTTAAAGTCTCTTTCGGCCATACGATGAGCCAGCTCTTGCATCTGTAGACCTGCAATCTCTTTGATGTGGTCTTCGGCTAATGGGTGGAACACCACCGCTTCATCGATTCGGTTGATGAATTCTGGACGGAAATGATTTGCAGCCACTTCCATCACGGTGCGTTTTATACCCGCATAGTCCAGTTCACCGAAATGCGCCTGAATCTGCTCTGAGCCAAGGTTTGACGTCATGATCACCACCGCATTGCGAAAGTCGACAGTGCGGCCTTGACCATCCGTCAGGCGCCCATCATCCAGCACCTGTAGCAAGATGTTAAACACATCCGAGTGAGCTTTCTCTATCTCGTCGAGCAGAATGACAGAGTAAGGGCGACGACGTACCGCTTCGGTCAGATACCCCCCTTCTTCATAACCCACATAACCTGGGGGTGCACCCACAAGGCGAGCCACGGAATGCTTCTCCATAAATTCGGACATATCAATCCGTACCATGGCATCACGGCTGTCAAACATGAATTCAGCCAGTGATTTACAAAGTTCGGTTTTACCTACCCCCGTTGGGCCCAAGAAGAGAAATGAACCAATTGGGCGATTCGGATCCGCCAAACCGGCACGGCTACGGCGAATAGCATTACCAACAGCGCTCACCGCTTCATCTTGCCCTATCACGCGTTCATGCAATGCTGACTCCATCTTGAGCAGCTTTTCTTTTTCGCTTTCAAGCATACGCGACACTGGGATGCCTGTTTGCCGTGCGATAACATCAGCAATCTCTGCATCCGTGACACGGTTTTTAAGCAGCGTCATTTCCTGCATCTCTGCTTGGCTGGCAAGATCCAATTGCTTCTCTAACTCAGGGATCTTGCCGTATTGCAGCTCTGACATCCGACTCAAGTCGCCGGCTCGACGTGCGATTTCCATATCAGTACGCGCTTGCTCTAACGCTGCTTTGATGTGTTGAGCACCAGATACAGCGGCTTTTTCAGTATTCCAGACCTCTTCTAATTCTGCATACTCGCGCTCTTTTGCTTCTAGCTCGTCGCGAAGCGTTTCTAAGCGCTTTTGGCTCGCACTGTCTTCTTCTTTTTCCAGCGCTTGCTGCTCTATCTTCAGTTGCACAATGCGACGCTCAAGCCTGTCGAGTGAGTCTGGCTTAGAGTCTATTTGCATCCGAATACTAGACGCAGCCTCGTCGATCAGATCGATAGCTTTATCTGGCAGCTGCCGATCAGCAATATAGCGGTGTGACAAACTCGCAGCAGCTACGATAGCCGGATCGGTAATTTCTACCGCATGATGCAACTCATAACGCTCTTTGAGGCCTCGCAAAATGGCCACCGTGTCTTCGACATTCGGCTCACTCACCAACACTTTTTGGAAACGGCGTTCTAGTGCCGCATCTTTTTCCACATACTGTCGGTATTCATCCAGCGTAGTTGCCCCCACACAATGGAGTTCACCACGTGCCAAGGCAGGCTTAAGCATGTTGCCCGCGTCCATGGCCCCTTCAGCTTTACCTGCGCCCACCATGGTGTGAAGTTCGTCGATAAAGAGAATGACATTGCCTTCTTCTTTGGCCAGTTCATTCAGCACCGCTTTTAAACGTTCTTCAAATTCACCACGGTATTTCGCGCCTGCGACCAGTGAGCCCATATCAAGAGAGAGTACGCGTTTGCTACGAAGTCCTTCTGGCACTTCACCATTCACAATGCGTTGAGCCAGGCCTTCCACGATGGCCGTTTTACCCACGCCAGGCTCACCAATCAGCACTGGGTTATTTTTGGTACGGCGTTGTAACACTTGCACCGTACGACGGATTTCATCATCACGGCCAATGACAGGGTCGAGCTTGCCTTGCTCTGCACGCTCAGTAAGATCAATGGTGAATTTTTCGAGGGCTTGGCGGTTCTCTTCCGCGTTAGGATCATCCACTTGCTGCCCACCACGGACTTTCTCTATCGCTTCTTCAACCTTTTGCGATGTTAAACCGTGACTACGTAACAGCTCGCCCAACTGACCTTTATCTTCCACCGCAGCCAAAACAAAAAGCTCTGACGAGATATATTTATCTTTACGCTTTTGCGAGATTTTGTCGCACAGGTTAAATAACGTACCCAGGTGGTTTGAAAGCTGAACCTCGCCACCGGTACCCGTTACTTGTGGTAAGCGGTCTAATAACTCAGAAAGGCTGGAACGCAGCTGGCTCACATCCACATTCAGCATGGTCAATAACGGGCGGATGGCACTGCTGTCTTGGTTCAGGAGTGCGGTCATCAAGTGAACAGGCTCGATGTACTGGTGATCTCGCCCTAATGCCAGTGATTGCGCATCAGAAATCGCAATTTGGAATTTACTCGTAAATCGGTCAAGGCGCATAGTTCCTCCCACTTAACACCTCTAGTTGATGAATAAATGGGCACGATTGCGGCGCTTTTCAAGCGCCTTTGTCGATTTTATTTCACCCGCCAGATGCAGGTTGCCATCCGGCCTGTTTGCCCATCTCGTCGATACGAATAAAACTGATCCGCCTGCTGGTAGGTACAAAACTCCCCGCCATAAACAGCAGTAACGCCAGCCTGTTGGAGTCGTTGCTTCGCAAGGTGATAAAGATCAGCAAAATACTTACCGTTTCCTTTTGCGGTAAATGCCGACATCGCCTGCGGTGAGTGCGTTACGAACGCCTCGATCACCTCCTCCCCAACTTCAAAAGCCTGTGGCCCAATGGCTGGCCCTAACCAGGCAAGACATCGATTGGGATCGGAGAACAGAGATAGCGTCGCTTCTAACACGCCAGACGATAAACCTCGCCAACCTGCGTGGGCAGCAGCGACTTGCTGACCATCGTCACTGCAAACGAGCACAGGCAAACAATCAGCCGTCATGATGGTACACACTTGACCCGTCGTATCGGTGAAGGCCGCATCTGCCTGTGGATGAGGCGAGCGGGTCGGCAAGTGGACAACGTGTGTACCATGGACTTGTTCAAGCCAAGTGATATCCCCACTCACCTGCTGTGCAAGCAGTGCGCGATTTTGACCCACAGCTTCAGGCGCGTCGCCAACATGCATGCCAAGATTCCAACCCGAAAAGCTCCCTTGACTGGCACCACCAATACGCGTGGTGGTCAGCGCTCGTATGTTACTCGGAGCGGGCCAATCAGGCTGAAGGCAATACATCAGTAGTCCTCTTCTCCATATTGGGTTTGATCGTCTCTTAACCGTTCAGTCAAGGCCACCATATCGTCGGGGATCGGTGCATGCCATTCCATCAACTCACCGCTAACAGGATGATCTAAGCGTAGCATGGCCGCATGCAATGCCTGGCGTCGGAATTGGCGCAGACTTTGTACAAGCTCATTGTCAGCGTGACGAGGCGGTTTGGCCTTCCCGCCATATAAGGGATCACCCACTAGAGGATGATTTAAGTAGGCCATATGGACACGGATCTGGTGGGTACGGCCCGTTTCCAACCGCAACCGTAATCGTGTGTGACCACGAAAATGTTCCGCGACGCGATAATGAGTGATCGCGGGTTTACCTAGCTCATGCACGGCCATATGGGTGCGCTTGGTCGAATGGCGGCCAATCGGCTTATCCACCATCCCCCCGCCGGTCATATTACCAATCGCAATGGCTTCATACTCACGGGTAATTTTCCGCTTTTGTAGCGCACGCACCAAACGGGTTTGTGCCGGAATAGTTTTAGCGACCACCATTAATCCCGTGGTGTCTTTATCCAAACGATGCACTATCCCTGCCCGAGGTACGTCTCCAATTTCCGGATAACGATACAACAGACCGTTCAGTAAAGTGCCATCAGGGCAACCTGCGCCTGGGTGAACAACCAGCCCCGCAGGTTTATTAATCACCAACAAGTCATCATCTTCATAGACAATATCTAGCGGAATATCTTGCGCTATCCAGCGATCGTCATCTTCAATTTCCGCAGTGATCTCAACGTTTTCTCCGCCCATCACTTTTTGGCGCGGCTTATCAATGGTCACACCATCGAGTGATACCTGGCCGGCTTGGATCCAAGTCTTGATCCGAGAGCGTGAGTAGTCAGGAAACAACTCAGCAATGGCTTGGTCAAGCCGTTGACCTAGTTGATGGTCTTGGATCTGGTGGGATAATTCTATCTGTTGTGCCATATCGAACTTTTCTATGATTTCTATGACTAAACCCTCGCGACAGTCGTTATAGTGGCGCTCGGCATATCGCCTATCAACGCCTTTTGCTATAGTCGCCTGTCACTGGATAAAATAGCCGGAATGATGACATTGTATCTGTTTGCCGCTGCGACCGTAATCCAGATGGCATAAAAACTTTTCAAGGAAGTGCGATAACCCATGAAACGCCTAACCCTGACTGCACTACTCGCAGCCTCTCTACTCGCCGGTTGTTCAAGTAACGACCAAGTCGTCCAAGACGATCCGCCATCCAAACTGTATCAGGATGCTGAAGCGCAGTTAAATCAAGGGGCTTGGATAACCGCTATTGAAAAGCTGGAAGCACTGGATTCACGCTATCCCTTTGGTGCTTATTCTGATCAAGTGCAGCTGGATCTGATTTATGCATATTACAAAAATGATGACTTGGCTTTAGCCGAGGCAACCATTGATCGTTTTATGCGTATGCACCCTGCGCACCCAGAAAGTGACTGGGTGGTTTATATGCGTGGCCTTACCCATATGGCGCAAGATCGTAGCCTCATTCACGATATTCTTCGTATGGAGCGGGACGACAGAGATCCTCAGCCAGCACGCAAAGCATTTGCCGATTTTCGTCGCCTGCTTGAGCGCTATCCAAACAGTGAGTATGCCGCAGATGCCAAAGCGCGGATGACCGCATTAAAAAACCGCCTTGCTAACTATGAGCTCGCCGCAGCAGATTACTACATTCGTCGAGAAGCTTGGGTTGCCGCGGTTAATCGTTGCCAAGCGTTGCAGCGTGACTTCCCTGATACAGAAGCGGCCAGAGCGTCACTCCCTTTAATGCTTAAAGCCTATGAAAAGCTTGGACTCGATGAACCCGCAGAGCGAACAAGAAAACTGATCGCCAAGAATCCAGCGTAATAGCGAGTCAACAAGCTTGATAATCAAAACCTCCGCAAAGGAGGTTTTTTTATGTCTATAGATTACCGGTGAGAAGCGCGCTTTACCGAGTAATATTGGAATCGACTCTCGGCTTCCGCGTTGAGTGGGCACAGATATACATTATTGAGGTATAACGGTTTATAGAGTTTGAAGCGGTAAGTTATTGAATCAAAACGCGTGATATCTTGCTATAGATACAAAAAAGCCCCGACCGTGAGGTCAGGGCTTGGTGTTTTCTCATCAAAGTCTTACGCATATCCGCTTTGATGCTTAAATTGCGAGCTATTCGCAGTGAGTTTTGAAGCGAGACGCACAGTGTATGCCAATACATGAGCATCGCAACTATCAAAAATCGCAAGCAACAGTCACAATTTATAATCAAAGCCTGGCTAATCAAAGCCTGGC
>NZ_MUEW01000022.1:0-20617 GCF_001995655.1 Salinivibrio sp. IB868 | reverse complement strand
TCAATCTGAGCCATGATCAAACTCTTCAATTAAAGTTTTTTCGAAACCGAAGTTTCAGCTCAATGAATACTGATTACTGTTTCTCTCCGAAGAGAAAAACGAATTGACTGTGCCGAACAACTGTAAAAGTTGTCGTTTGGTCACTCAGTTCATCGAATAAATCTTTTTGTCTATTCTCAACGAGTGCCCACACAGATTACATAGGTCAAATTGTTAAAGAGCACCGCTCAATCTTGAGCGGGAGTGGCATCTTACGCCACTTTGGCAACAAGTCAAGCATTTTGTTTTGCTTGTTTGTTTTGCCGTTGTTAGCGCGGCTTGCCGTACCAACGAGAGCGCATTATAGAGAGGTGATTTTTTGACGCAAGGAGTTTTTGATAAAAACATTTCAAGCGAGCAAAAAGCCACCACTTCACGTTTGCCGTTCGTGGAGGGGGACTTTAATTGAAATCGTTTTGTCGCCGCGCCCCTGTGAAATAGAAAACCAGAGATTGTTGCTGTTGACGGCGGTTTTGCCACCGCACTGCCAGCGTTAGTGTTTTGGCAGATACCTTATCATCGACTATCAGTGTGTTTTGCACATTAGTCACCACCAGCTCATAGATCGAGTCTTCGGTCGTAATCAAACACTCCGAAAGGTTATCTAACCTGATGGGATCACGGTTACTTGTTGAACATGGCGCATCAGTATTGATCAATCGCCAGTGAGAGAGTTGGTTGTTAGCCAAATACATAGCCTCTTTAGCTAAACGCGCATCACGCTGCTGAGTCTGAATATCCGTTGTCAGGCGATACACGCCAGCGCTAGTCATGGAAACCAACACAAGAGCCAGTAAGATCTCGATAAATGAGAAACCTCGCGCTCGTAACATGCTACCCCTCTCCATGAGGCGGTTTGATGTCATGATAACTGTTACCGACAGGCCGCCACTGCCTAAGCCCAGCAAAACTCTTCTGCAATATCTCACCACTATAGGTCGGTTTGAATGAACCATACACCACGGAGTGGCCATCCGGCACGTCGGTAATAAATGCGCCCTTGGTGATGAAACTACCGTGAAACCAAAAAGGGACATGCCGTGCTTGATCAGGATCGGTGACGGTCGATGTGATCATTGGGCAAAGTTCTTGGATATTGCTATTAGAGCTCGAGCAAGACATCTGTCCAGACTCGGAAATACTCATCCCCCATTGATCGGCAAAATCATTATCGCTAGGCGTCGAGGTAAACTGATAAATCACACCGTTAAATGCATCCATACCACCTCGTAAAGCCAGAATACCGTCTTGAACAACGAGGAGAATAGGTACATCGCTTGCTAACACCGCATGTTCTCCCCGACTCAAATCGCAAGGCCCATCAACCCACACTTTAATATTCGCGTTCTCTGATGATGTACTGTTTGAAACCGCACTCAGTAATGGATCATAACACTCAGAGGGATCACCATGGGTACTAAAAACGGTGCCGCCTTGTCGCTCAAATTGCTCTCTGACTGTTTTCCACTGCGCGCGAGGAACACCAAAGTAATCTTTGAACAAGTCCATATTCTCAACATTGGTTTGCACATCTTTTTTTAGTCGCGCGCCGGTTTCATCGCGACTATCTGCGACTGTGTAGTCGCTAACCTCCGTTCTATATTCGGGAGCGCATTTATCACTGCTCTCTAAGCTGACGGTGAACTTGTTTTCACTTTTCTCCTCTTCACTCTCAGGCCCACCTTCACCCGAAGTGCGTGGACGAATCATGACATCGCCCCCGGCTACAATTGAATGGCATTCATATAAACCATCCTCTCGCTTTTTTCCCTTTGCTGGTCGCCATGTATTGCCACCGTAAAACGCTGCTGATCCTGAAGTGACAAATGAACTTCTTCGTGCACCGGTGGCTTTTGCTAGGGTCACTCCGACTTGTTGCTGTGCATGAGTCGCGTAAAGATGCCACATTCCGCGATCACTATCTTGCCAAGGTTCCAACCATAATTGACTCCCTGCAATATGTTGACAAGATGAGAGTTGCTCTATCCCCGCTGCTGCATCGCCTTTCGATAAGTGAATTCCATCATGTTCAATCTTAGCCACCGCGCAATCTAGAGCCGCCCACGCTCTGGAAAGGGATTGTTCAGTCGTGATTTTTGCCTGTGTTTGTTGGATATCATTGACTGTCCGTCGACCGACACCTAATACAATAAGAAGTGCAATCAGCGCGATGCTGGCGACCACCGCGAGGGTCGCTATACCTTGGTCACGCGTGCATTTTGCGACGTAATTCATGATGAGGCCACCGTATTAGCTAAAACCAATGTTCGCGACACGTCTTTACGCAGGCCAGGTTGGCGTGTTAGCGAGGCGGAAACCTTGATAGTCAGTGAGGTAATGCGTCGCCCATTTTCCGTGCGCACCTCATTACGGGTAAAAGATAAATGCGAGATCTTCAATGCACGAGAAGAAATATCTCGCCAATAACCTGACTCACACGACCAGTTCGCCGTGTCTCGGTGGTTTTCATAGACCTCTATGGCATGGTCTTCTGTGTCTAGTCGAAAGCCTTTGGCGTCATCTTTACCCACGGTATTCGTTGGATGGGTGCTGTCTTGTTGATAAGCAAAGCGAAGGCACTGCCCTTGACGCTGCGAGGGGGTTTCATCAATCAGTAAAAGGTGAAGATCATGACCATTGTCAAAGAGGTAGGGCGACGCGCCACCACACTGGTAGCACAATCCGGCTCGGCGTATCTCAGTTTCCATCATCGTTAATAAGCGGCTGACTTCGAGCGATAAGCGCGTCTTGGCATCTATTCGGGCTTGCATCGTGGTCGCCGAAGTCATCACAGAGAGTGCTGTGATTGAAACCAAAACACTCACCGACAAGCCGACTAAAAGCTCAACTAATGAGTAACCTGTGGACTTAGCTACACGCACTGTCGATACCACTCCACTGACAGGATTCAAAACCGAGATATTGACGGACAATGACCACGTAGTCAGGCGCTTGCCCGCGATCGCCGCCCAAACCAACAGTCAGATTCAAGCTCGGTCTCTGGGTGCGAAAATCAATCGAGAATAGCTCACCTTCCGGTAACGGCGTCCAACTCTTTTTTTCTTTAAACAACAGAGAAATGTCACTCGGGATCGTCACCATCGGCAACTTCGTCTGTTGGCAAGATATGGCTGAGAGCCAATCAGTTATATTGCTAACGAGCCCGCTCCCAGTACTTGGTTGCGCAACGATACACTGGGTGTTTTCTGTTTTACGCAGGCGAAGATGATAGACCCGGTTTTCTTTCATCGCACGAGCTTGAGCAAGATAAAACAAGCTTGTTAGCGATTCACTACGACTCGCCATCATGGTTGCTTGCTGAGCAGACGAAAAATGAGGAATCGCGATGGTGCATATAGCCGCTAACACACTCAGTACCAGCAGGGACTCTATAAGGGTGATGCCACTCCTCTTTTTGAGGCAGAGCCGAAAGCACTGACTTACGTGCACAGTTTGAAAACGCATACTGCCTCCCAAGGTTTGGGTGTCGCCATTGCCTGCAGGCTAACACCCGCATAGGCTCAGTAGGGTTTTCATTATCAACTCTTCGAGAGGTTAAAAAGAATGCGTCAGCGTCAAAGCCGCCGTTTTCAACATGGAGTGACGTTGATCGAGATCCTGACCGCGCTCGCTATTATTGCCACGTTGACAGCCGTTGTCGTGCCCAACTTTCACCAGTATCAGCAAACACAAGCACGCAAAGCGGCAATTGAGCGGTTAGTGCACCTCCAAGCTTGGGTAGAAATGCAAGTCATCACCAAGGGATATTATCCAAGCATCTCTCACTCTACACTGCTAGAAAAAGGGCTTGTTTGTTCAGATTGCCAAGTATCATCTGACTATCAGTTTTCAATAGAAGGCAGTGATACAGGGTATAGGATTATCGCGCACCCTCAAGCAGATAGCCATCAGCATGACGACCCATGCAATAGGTTGGTTTTATATCCTAATGGGGTAATTACTAGCATATCAGCAGAAACATCGTGCTCGCTTCCCTCCCAGCAGAAAACGCCCGGCTTCTCTTTGAAATAGGTTCTTGTGGCAAAAAAATAGCCAGCGCGAGGCTGGCTATTCATCATTTTAATGTTTTTTAGACAAGTGGCATCCATTAACCGGTAAGGTCATCAAAGAATTTCTTAACTCCGTCAAAGAAACCTTCTGATTTTGGCTTGTGCTTTTTCGCTTCAGTGCCACTAAACGACTCTTCCAGTTCTTGAAGCAGCTCTTTTTGTCGGCTACTCAAGTTAACTGGGGTCTCGACCACCATTTTGCAGATGAGATCGCCAACACCGCCACCACGAACAGACTGCACCCCTTTACCGCGCATGCGGAACATGCGCCCCGTTTGCGTTTCCGCTGGGACTTTAAGGCTAACACGGCCATCTAAGGTAGGGACTTCAACCTCGCCACCGAGCGCTGCCATGGTGAAGCTGACCGGTACTTCGCAGTAGAGGTTGTTGCCATCACGGGTGAAGATATGGTGTTCACGGACGTGTACCTGAACATACAAGTCACCCGCCGGTGCGCCGTTCTCACCGGCTTCACCCTCACCAGATAAGCGAATGCGATCGCCAGTATCGACACCTGCAGGAATTTTCACATTTAGGTGCTTGGTTTCTTTTACGCGACCTTGGCCATGACAACTGTTACAAGGGTCTTTGATAATGGTCCCGCTGCCATGACAGGTTGGACACGCTTGTTGAACCGCAAAGAAACCTTGGCGCATTTGCACTTGGCCAATACCGTTACAGGTTCCACAGGTTTGTTTTTTCGAACCCGGTTTCGCCCCACTGCCATCACAGGTTTTACACCCGACATAAGTAGGCACTTCGATCTCTTTGCTGACGCCACGGACCGCCTCTTCAAGCGTAAGCTCCATGTTGTAGCGTAAATCGGCTCCACGTTGCGCGCGTTGCTGACCACCACGACGACCTCCGCCGAATATATCGCCGAATACGTCACCAAAAATATCGCTAAAGTCAGCGCCTCCACCGAAGCCACCGCCGCCGAAGCCGCCGCCTCCCATGCCACCTTGTTCAAAGGCTGCGTGACCGTATTGGYCATAGGCTGCGCGTTTTTGCGGGTCGGTCAGCACTTCATAGGCCAACTTAATTTCTTTAAACTGGTCGGCCGCATCTTCGCCTTTGTTGCGGTCTGGGTGATATTTCATCGCCAGCCGCTTATAAGCCTTTTTAATATCGCGCTCGCTTGCATCGCGGCTTAAGCCGAGCACTTCATACAAATCTCTTTTAGACATGGTCTGACTGCACCTGTTTACGTCAACAAAACAAAGACGTTCAATTCACTGTTTGATAAAACGACGGGCGAAGGAGATTGCTCCCCTACGCCCGTGCTTATTAACGACAGTGCTTTCGCTTATTTCTTGTCGTCGTCTTTAACTTCTTCGAACTCAGCATCGACAACATCGTCGTCTTGTTTTGCTGAATCAGCACCGGCGTCTTGCTGCGCCTGCTCATCTTGAGCTTGCTGCTGCGCGATTTCCATCAGTTTTGATGAAGCGGCAACCAGTGCTTGAACCTTCGCATCGATGTCTTCTTTGTCTTCACCGTTACGTGCGGTTTCCAGCTCAGAAATGGCGGTTTCGATCTTCTCTTTGTCTTCTGCAGGCAGTTTGTCACCTGCTTCTTCCATTTGCTTACGCGTGCCGTGAACCAGTTGGTCAGCTTGGTTGCGCGCAGTCACTAGCTCTTCGAACTTTTTGTCCGCTTCTTTGTTAGCTTCTGCTTCTTGCACCATCTTCTCAACGTCTTCGTCGCTCAGACCGCCAGACGCTTGGATAGTGATCTTCTGCTCTTGACCGGTTTGTTTATCAGCGGCAGACACGTTCAAGATACCGTCGGCGTTCAAATCGAAGGTTACTTCAATTTGTGGCACACCACGTGGCGCAGGCTGGATGCCTTCAAGGTTGAACTGACCCAGTGATTTGTTGTGCATGGCTTGCTTACGCTCACCCTGAATCACGTGGATCGTTACCGCGCTTTGGTTATCTTCTGCTGTTGAGAACACCTGGTTCGCCTTGGTTGGGATCGTGGTGTTTTTCTCAATCAGCTTGGTCATCACACCGCCCATGGTTTCGATACCCAGTGAAAGCGGAGTCACGTCAAGCAGCAGTACGTCTTTTACATCACCAGACAATACGCCACCTTGTGCCGCAGCACCCATAGCAACAGCTTCGTCTGGGTTCACGTCTTTACGTGCATCCTTACCGAAGTACTCTGCCACTTTGGCCTGTACCATTGGCATACGAGTTTGACCGCCGACCAAGATAACGTCAGTGATTTCGTCAACCGATAGCTCGGCATCGGCCAGTGCTACTTTCATTGGTTCTAGTGAGCGCTGAACCAGCTCTTCAACCAGAGACTCAAGCTTGGCACGAGTCACTTTGATGTTCATGTGCTTAGGACCGGTTGCGTCCGCCGTCACATAAGGCAAGTTCACGTCTGTTTGCTGCGCAGAAGACAGTTCAATCTTCGCTTTCTCAGCTGCCTCTTTAACACGCTGCATCGCTAGCGGGTCTTGACGTAGGTCGATGCCTTGCTCTTTTTTGAACTCGTCAACCAAGTAGGTGATCAAGCGGTTATCGAAGTCTTCACCACCAAGGTGAGTATCACCGTTTGTGGCCAATACTTCGAACGTTTGCTCGCCATCTACTTCATCGATTTCGATGATAGAGATATCGAAGGTACCACCACCTAGGTCATACACAGCGATTGTGCGATCGCCGCCTTTTTTGTCTAGGCCGTAAGCCAGTGCCGCTGCTGTTGGCTCGTTGATGATACGTTTAACTTCTAGACCTGCGATACGACCAGCATCTTTGGTTGCTTGACGCTGTGAGTCGTTAAAGTAAGCAGGGACAGTAATTACCGCGCCAGTGACTTCCTCACCGAGGAAATCTTCAGCGGTTTTCTTCATTTTCTTCAGGACTTCAGCAGACACCTGTGGCGCAGCCATTTTTTGGCCTTTCGCCTCAACCCAAGCGTCACCGTTATCTGCCTTAACAATTTTGTAAGGCATGATGCTGATATCACGCTGCACTTCTTCATCTTCGAAGCGGCGGCCGATCAGACGCTTGATAGCAAACAGGGTGTTTTCTGGGTTTGTCACTGCCTGACGCTTCGCAGGCTGGCCGACAAGTGTTTCACCATCTTGTGTGTAAGCGATAACCGATGGTGTTGTACGATCACCCTCTGCGTTCTCAATGACGCGCGTTTTTTCACCGTCAAGTACGGCGACACATGAGTTGGTTGTACCCAAGTCAATACCAATGATTTTACCCATCTGGTGCTCTCCGAAATTCGTTCTGTGGCTTTAATGCGTTACCCCTTATGTGGGGGTAACTGTGAGAGGTTCAACCCCTCACCGCAATTTTTATTTAGTGCTGCCGTTTAAATAAGGGCAGCCAAATGCTTTTCAAGGGGAGAAGGCAAAAAAAACACCGAATCGAGTTTGGTAAGGCCCTTCTCCCGAGCCTGATTAGGCTTTTTCGTCTACGTTACCTTGCGGCGCTTTAGACACCATGACCATGGCTGGACGCACAACTCGACCGTTTAGTTCATAGCCTTTTTGCATCACCATCATCACGGTGTTTGGCTCATGCTCGGCGCTTTCTTGAATGGTCATCGCCTGATGCAATTCTGGGTCAAACGGTTGACCTTGAGGGTCGATCGCTTTCAACCCAAACTTATCAATGGTGTCCATCATGGTTTTCAGCGTCAGCTCAACCCCTTCAACCATTGGCTTGATTGATTCGTCTTCCTTGTCGGCCATTTCGACCGCACGCTCAAGGTTATCAATCACAGGTAAAAGTTCACCGGCAAATTTCTCTAGGGCAAACTTGCGCGCTTTATCCACTTCTTGCTCGGTGCGACGACGCATGTTGTCAACATCAGCGCGAGCACGTAGCACACTATCTTGCTGCTCTTGCACCTTGGCTTCGCTTGCCTCAAGCGCTGCTTCTAGCTCGGTGATGCGCGCAATCATGGCTGCGGTTTCTTCATGTTCAATGTCTGCACCACCACTTGCTTGTTGCTCAGCGGCCTGCTCTTTACCTTTGGCTTCAGCAGCTTGCGCATCTTTCTTCGCTTCCTGCTCTTGCTTCACTTTCTGTTCTTCGCTCATGATCACTCCGACACAAATGGCATTGCCCAGCACGCCACTGGGACTATTCAACTTGATTGACGAAAGTATTATGGGGATGAATCTTTATGATTCAACCGCCCGCATAACGCAAATCACGACAATCGCTTTTTTACCGCGTTATACTGGGCACAAATAACGATGAGATCCTGATTATGTCGACACCATTCCAGCGCATTGCCCTGATTGGCAAACCTCGTAACCCGGAAGCGGTTAACACACACATCGGCCTTTATCACTGGCTAACTGAACGCGGTTATGAGGTGTGCATTGATACACGCTTGAGCGCCAATCTTGGCTTGCCAGATGCCCATTATTTGGATCTCGTGACCATAGGCCAACACGCCGACTTGGCCATTGTGATAGGTGGGGACGGCAATATGCTCGGCGCCGCGCGTGTACTGTCTCGCTGCGACATTAAAGTTATTGGTGTTAACCGCGGTAACCTTGGCTTTCTCACCGACTTAGATCCCGAAGCCTTTGAACATGCGCTAGAAGCGGTATTAAATGGCGATTACGTGGACGAAGACCGTTTTTTGCTCGAAACCGAAATTCATCGCCACGATCAGGTAAAAAGCCATAACGCCTCATTGAATGAAGCGGTACTTCATCCCGGACAAGTTGCACACATGATTGAGTTTGAGGTGTACATTAACGAGCAGTTTGCCTTCTCACAGCGATCGGACGGGATCATTATTTCAACCCCCACCGGCTCAACCGCATATAGCCTATCCGGCGGTGGCCCTATTTTATCTCCCAGCCTCGATGCGATTTCGCTTGTGCCTATGTTCCCACATACATTGTCGAGCCGCCCATTGGTTGTCGATGGCAACCGCCGTATAAAATTACTGGTTTCTCCTGACAACCGTGGGACACTCGAAGTGAGCTGTGATGGCCAAGTCTCTCTGCCGGTTAACCCGGGGGATGAGGTGCATATTTACAAAAGCCCCGCCACCCTCAAGCTCATTCATCCTCAAGATTACAATTATTACAACACGTTACGAAAAAAACTAGGTTGGTCGTCCAAGTTGTTTTAAGTCAGCAGTTTCTTGCCTCTTGCATGTATCCAATAAAAAGCAGGTTTTCCTGCTTTTTTAATGCGCAATTTTTGTGCGGCTCATCCCATTAACAAGAATTCTCGCCACACAGTGTTCACTGGATGAAAAAACAGTATATACTGTATCTATACACAGTTGTTGATAGATACAGGTGTCTCTCTATGTTAGCCGATATAACCATTCAAAACTTTGCCATCGTTAAATCCTTGGAGCTGGAGTTTAGTAAAGGCATGACGGCGATCACCGGTGAAACCGGGGCGGGTAAATCTATTTCTATCGACGCGCTAGGGTTGTGCCTTGGTGATCGTGCCGATGCCAACATGGTGCGCCCCGGGGAGAAACGCGCAGAAATTTCTGCCAGTTTCACCCTCGAGCAAAACAGTGCCGCGCGTCGCTGGCTGCAAGATAACGAACTGGAAGACGGTGATGATTGCATATTAAGGCGAGTGATCACCAAAGAAGGCCGCTCACGCGCTTATATCAACGGTAACCCCGTACCTGCCTCACAGCAAAAAGCGTTGGGGCAGCTATTGATAAATATCCACGGCCAACACGCGCATCAACAACTGTTACGCCCTGAACACCAAATTACGTTATTAGACCAATACGCTGGTCACCAAAGCTTGCTGGATAAAATGGCAACACGCTACCAGCGCTGGCGCCGCACTAAAAATGAGCTGAAAGCACTGATCAAGAAAAAAGACGACATTGACGCTCAGCAACAGCTTTTGGAATATCAAGTGGGTGAGCTCAATGAACTCGCATTGGGTGAAGAGGAATACCAGCACATTGAAGAAGAGCATAAGCGCTTGTCAAACAGTGGCGATATCGCCATGACCAGTCAAGCGGTGGTGGACTTACTCAGTGATGGCGAAGAGACCAACACATTGAGTTTACTGACGGCGGCCCAACAGCGCTTAAGTGAACTGGCAGCACTAGACAGTCATTTTTCACCACTCGCTGAAATGCTCGAAGAGGCGCGGATCCAAACCCAAGAGACGAGCCAAGAAGTAAGTGGCTATCTTGACCAGCTCGATATGGATCCTCAACGCCTTCAGTATCTAGATCAACGTATGAGTACCATCATGAGTTTGTCTCGCAAGCATCATGTCCAACCTGAAGCATTGTATGACACCCACCAGCAGTTGATTAGAGAGTTGGAGAAACTGGCACATAACGATGAAGTCATTGAGCAGCTTCAAGCACAAGTGGATCAACAATTTGCAGATTGCCTCGACACCGCTGAAAAGCTGAGCAAAAGCCGTCGTCGCTATGCCAAAGAGTTGAACAAACTGATCACGCAAAGCATGCACCAGCTGAGCATGGAACATGGTAGCTTCGAGATCCAAGTCGAGAATAAAGCGGAGACCCACCTCAGTCCACTAGGCGGAGATGCGGTGGCATTTCTTGTGTCGACGAACCCCGGTCAGCCTTTACAGCCGCTGTCTAAAGTTGCTTCCGGCGGCGAGCTGTCTCGGATCTCGCTGGCCATTCAAGTGATCACCGCCCAGAAGGTTGAAACACCAAGCCTTATCTTCGATGAAGTCGATGTGGGGATCAGTGGGCCAACCGCCGCGATTGTGGGTAAACTCTTACGTCAACTTGGCGACTCCACGCAAGTGATGTGTGTGACCCACTTGCCACAAGTCGCAGGCTGTGGGCATCAGCAGATGTTTGTTGCCAAAGATACCGATAAAGGCAGCACCACGACCCGTATGTATCCGCTCGATCACAAGGCACGTATTAGTGAGCTTGCGCGGTTACTGGGTGGCAGTGAGATCACTGAGCGCACCCTTGCCAACGCTGAAGACCTTCTTGTCGCCGCCTAGTCTTCTCCCTCATGACGAAATCTAAAGCGAGAAACGTGCACTGAGGCCACTTTTCTCGCTTATTTCCTTACACCTGTCGAACTTTTTCACGTTATCATCGTCGAAACGCTAGTCGTCAGCAGGTTTTTTACATATATTCCCTGCTTCATTATACTCGGGACGCATCAGTCGCAGACTACACGGTCACCGACAGACATGATTTGCCATCAAACAAGACAGTGAAGATATTAACTATGGGTTGGACTAAAGCCGCCGTTGCCTCTCTGATGGCAGTTGCCATGATGGGCTGCTCTTATGCCGAAAAGCTGGTTTATCGCGTAGATATAAACCAAGGTAATTACATTGAAGAAAAGGCCGTCGACGCCTTGAAATTTGGCATGACCAAAGAGCAGGTAAAATTCCTTCTCGGCCCCCCAATGTTGGTGGAATCAGGTTACCCTAACACTTGGTATTTTGTGCAATGGCAACAACCTGGCCATGAGGCACCAACACAAAAAGATCTTGTTCTCTCATTCGATGACAATAACCAACTCGTCAACATGGATGGTGATTTCGAGCCGGGCGAGCAATTTTTCGAAGCCGTTCAGTAACGGTGATGCATCCGGCACTCTGATGCCGCTACATATTCATCCTTTAGTAAAGGCGCCGCACGGCGCCTTTCTTTTTGACCCGCTATGAGCGTTTGCGCTGGGTATCCACACGCCCACCTGTAACAGGATCCGCTTTCCCCTCTTGTTTCGCGCGCTCGGCGCGGCGACGGCGGATCTCTTTCGGGTCGGCTTGCAGTGGTCGATAAATCTCTATACGATCGCCATCGCGCACTTGCGCATCTAGCTTCACTGGCCGACTAAACACCCCAACCTTGTTGGTCTCAAGGTCAATCTCGGGGTAGGCGCTTAAAACACCTGATTGACGAATAATGTCTTCCACCGTCGAGTCTGGCTTCACCACGCAGTTGAAAATGCGCTGCTCATTAGGCAACGGGTAAACCACTTCAACATGCAGCAATGTCTCTTCACTCATAAATCTCTTTCGCTCGCTCTGTAAACGCCTTCACCATACTGCTGGTTAACTCGCTGAAGATGCGGCCAAAGGCAGCTTCGACCAAGCGGTTAGTAAACTCAAACTCGAGGTCGAGCTCTATCTTGCACGCGTCACTCGATAGTGGCGTGAATTTCCAGCCACCACTTAAGCGTTTAAATGGCCCGTCAACCAGTGTCATATCAATACGGCTGTTATCCACCAAATAATTTTTGGTGGTAAATGTTTTCTTAATCCCTGCTTTCGCGACATCTAACGACGCGACCATGGTGGTCTCTGTATGCTCAATAAGACGGGTGCTCACACACCCAGGCAAGAAAGCAGGATAGGATTCAACATCGTTCACCAAGGCAAACATTTGCTCAGCACTGTACGGCACTAAAGCCGAGCGGATGATTTGCGGCATAGGGACTCCTTGCAAGTTAACCGCGAAATAATACCATCGAGACTGATTTAGACCAATGCTCGCAACCCACATCGCAGATAAAGTCAGACTCTTTCTGCCACTGAGTGCGATAATCCTTTCATTCTTCGATATATCACCTTTATAATGCGGCCACTATGGCTAAGAAAAACGCAAAGAACAAAGCAAGTAGTAACACTATCGCGCTGAATAAAAAGGCACGCTTTGAGTACTTCATTGAAGATGACTTTGAGGCGGGGCTAGAGCTGCAAGGCTGGGAGGTCAAAGCACTCCGAGCAGGAAAGGCCAATATCAGCGAAAGCTATGTGTTGCTAAAAGACGGGGAAGCCTTTTTGTTCGGGGCAACCATTACCCCGCTTAATGTCGCCTCCACACACGTGGTGGCCGATCCGCAGCGCACCCGTAAGCTATTGCTTAAACGGCGTGAGCTTGATACCTTGCTCGGTAAGGTAAATCGAGACGGTTTCACAGTGGTGGCGCTGTCTTTATACTGGAAAAAATCTTTTGCTAAACTCAAAATAGGCTTAGCGAAAGGTAAAAAATTACACGACAAACGCGACACGGCGAAAGACAGAGACTGGCAGCGACAAAAGTCCAGGATCATGAAAAACGCAGCGCGTTAATCGTTGACGCGGTAGATCAATGTGTTAGACTCTGCCGCTCACACTCTGGGGCTGATTCAGGATTCGACAGGATTGAGAAGGCCCGTGGAGCATGCCGAGGGGCGGTTGGCCTCGTAAAAAGCCGCAAACAAATAGTCGCAAACGACGAAAACTACGCACTAGCAGCTTAATAACCTGTTGAGTGCCTATCCTCCCTAGCCTCCGCCTGTAGGACGGGGATTCAGGATAGTCAAAACCAAACAGGATCGCGTGGATGCTTTGACCCAAGAGCTGAAGCGTTAAAACTAAGTTGGGTATGTCTTTGTGTGGCGTGTTTGTCCGCAGCACACTGACGAGATTAAAGACAAACTAAGCATGTAGCGCCATTGGCTAGACTGATTCTGGACGCGGGTTCAACTCCCGCCAGCTCCACCACTTTCCTTTAAGTTGTTGTTTTTATTAGAAGTTCTTTTGTTTCAAGCAGTTAAAAAGTATATGTGTGATACGCAGCTGAGCTACACGGGCGACGGTTTGCACATACACAAACGTAAAAACAGCAGCGTTTACTATTTCCAAAAGCGAGTTCCTAGCCATCTAGTTGACCACTATGGCAAGCGACTTATTCGCTTCTCTTTGAAGACCTCTGATAAAAAGCGAGCTAAGCAGCTAGCTGCAATCGAGGCTGGTCGTCTAGCTGAAGAATTCGCAAAGCTTGACGGTCACTCCTTACCCAAGCGGAAAGTTGAGCTAGTCGATCTACAAAACCTTGCAATTGAAGCGGCTAATCAATGGATTACATATAAGAAAGACCATATGTTTGCTAGTGGTGTCTCTTATGAATCTCTGCATCACGGTCTAGATGAAAGCCTGTCTAGCATTCAAGCGCATGCAGAGAACATGCTGTACCATGAAGCAAGGTTTGACGATAACCTCCGTGTGAAGCGTGTTTTTGAAGGAGTCTTGCCTGATAGAGCATTCGACATATATCGCGACTTAGAACCACAGCAAAAAGCAAGAGTGTTCATCGAATTCGCTAAGCAACTGAGAGCTCAAACTCAAGGGCTTCACGCTTTGATATCTGGAGCGACACCAAGCATTACAAGTGTTGTAAAACCTATTCCTAAAATTGAGAAAGCCCCTACAATCGAGCGCGTTGCAGCTGAATTTCTTGAAAATAAAAAGACAGAAATGGCCGCTTCTGGCAAACCGATGAGTGATAAGCTCAAGCAGCGCTATCAAGTATCTACTGAGTTCCTTCTTGGTCTTATGGGGACTGACTATCCTGTCAAAGAGGTCTCACCAGCAGACATAAGAAAGCTGAGGAATGTACTGATAGACACGCCAAGTAATTCAGCCAAGCTAAAGGAGACCAAGAATCTCACAACTCCTGAGCTCATTGATGTGGTGAGTAGCGGGCAATTGAAACACCTTCCCCCTCTTTCTATCACGAGCATCAATCAGCGCTTAGAAGCGATTTCTGCAATGTTTAAGTTTGCTGTGCAAGAACGGTATATCACATTCAACCCTGCAGAGAACGTGAGGCTCAAGAAAAGAGTCGCGGACAAGGATGCTCGGAGACCATACTCACCAGAGATGCTCGACAGGTTGCTTCATTTGACCAAAGGCACAGAGCACTACTGGATTGTACGAATAGCACTTTGTTGTGGTCTGCGTATGAATGAAATCGTCCAGTTGAGACCTTCAGACATCAGGCAACACGAAGGCATTTGGTATATCTCTGTAAACGAAGAGGACGGCAAGGCGTTAAAGACGAGCTCTTCGGCCAGATCGGTGCCTCTGCCTGACGCACTGTTAAACCTCGGTTTCATCGAGTTTGTACAGTCATTGAGTACAGAGACGCTATTCGATATTCCCCTTCCCAAACAGGGCGGGTATCGCTCAGACATATACAGTAAGCGCTATGCCTACTTCTGCCGCAAGCATGAACTAAGAGCAGACCGTGTGACTTTCCATAGCTTAAGGCATAACTTTAAGGACTTAGCGTTAAATGCGGACATTCCTGAAGTAGTCTATAAAGAGCTAGGTGGTTGGGCAGACGGTTCAGTAAGCGGTAACTATGGTTCAGGGCTGACAATTGCCAACTTGAAGAAGTATATAGAGACCATAGATTACCCTATCGACGAACAAGAGGCAGTTGATACTCGACTCCCAGCGGCAGGATAGCCTCTCTGTGGCTTCTATATGGACTCTCAGGAAGCCTATAATAGCCAAGTAGAAACACCTATTGTCGATTGATGGTAGATTAGATTTCGATTATTGGGACGAGTAGCAGTGCCCTATGGCTTCTCTAAGTAATTCCTTTTAGCTGTAGACCGAACAAACCATAATGCATCGGTGGAAGCCGTTTGAGGCTAAAGCCCTTGTGTCGGTTTGCCGTCTGTTCTCTCTCTGATGACTGAGATTGGATTAGTCAGGACGTGGTCTGCCAGTTACCTAACAGCGACGTAATCAGATCTGACAGATTACTCTAGCTCACTTTTGCCCCATTGTGTTTTAGTTAAATCTATCAATAGCCGTAGTCTTCTTCATATAAAATTCCTATTCACCCTTTAGCTGAATAGTTGTTGAGTTTCATAACTACTAGCTTCAGTATACAACCATAAGCATAAAATAAGTTAAAGAGGCAACTGTGGATTGGTCATCATTTTTTGGCGGCGTTGTTGCAGCGCTTTCTGGTGTTGTTGCAACAGTGTTGGTAACAGAGTGGATTGAAGCTAAAAAGTATGGATTTGAAGCTAGAAAAGCTTTGGAACGTTTATATGTTGAACTTGCAGATTTGCAGGAAGAAAGCGCTGATAGCTTATTTGAACTTCAGGATACATATTGTAGAGCATGGAATATAGAAAAAAACATCCAGAGCATTAAAATGTGGAACGGTATCTCAATCCCAAAGCCACCAAGTACTATTGTATTGGAATCTCATGTTGATAAATCTCTTGGAGAGTTAACCCCAGCTCAACGGAAAGGTATTAGAACGATATTATACTTGAGCAGAGAAGCTGAGCTTTCTATTTCTGTTCTTATGCAAAACATATGTGAGGATAGAGTTAGCACGAGAAACGTAGAACACTGTATCTCGATATTATGTGCTTTGTATCACGTCTCGTTGAATATGAAGGAGCAGGAAGAACGCTATATTGAAACAGGAAACAGCCCTAAAGGGATCTACAATTCAGTTCTAAGATCTTTAGGCATCGACCTGAGCTTTGAAGCATGTCGAACATACGAATCAGAGACTTAACACGACACCGCTTTTAGCGTAATTGTTGCAGTTTTTCTTCAAGCACACATAAAATATCTGTTTAATTATGGAGGTGAAATTGGCTTACGACTTTAGAAAATGGAAATCGAGAATGAGTGACCGCCAAGACTTATCATCCTCGTTAGTGCATTTAACTCGAGGAGCGACTATTGATTCTCAGGAGCTAACGCCAGTAGATGTACTACTTAAAATACTGCGTGAAAAAGTGATAATTGGTAGCACAACCGATAGTGGTTTCATACGTGGCTCTAGAAGAGCAGTGTGTTTCCAAGATGCACCATTATTCTCTATTGCTCAGAACCTCAAATTCGAAAAAGAACTTAGGAAAACAGTGACCACCAGAAAACGTTACTCGGGGTGTGGTTTGATTTTCTCTAAGTACTACCTGTTCCAAAATGGCTGTAAACCAGTCATCTACGATAAAGTCGAAGATGGTGAGCAATATTTATCTGATGACGAGCTTTATAGATTGGTGAAATTTGATTTGTCTAATACTGATAGCTTCATTGATTGGACTCATGAACGCGAGTGGCGCATGCCAGATAGCTTTGAGTTCCGCATAGATTGGTGCGGTGTTGTTTTAGAGACCAAAGAAGACTATCGAGAGTTTATCCAAAAGTCATTGCTAGGGGAAAACAAGGGTATCCTTGACGGTGTTTGCGGGATAATAGTGCTTGATGCGCTTCTAATGTAAGGGCGACCTACGATTAACAAGTTAGGCTACTTTTTCTTAATAACCCGCCTTCATTAGGCCAAGACCACTTCTTATGAGAGCGTTAGCTAGGGGTTGGTCTCAACACAGTCTCTCAGGTATTCACCTGAATCACTATGATACCTAGACCACTCTCTTAACGCAGTACTCGAAGAGAAACTTAAAGCACAGATGTTCCCATGTAGAGTTACACCTTTTCCAGCTATCACCGCCTGGCTTAAAGCAGATAACAGTATTCAGACCAGAGATATTAAGAGGCCTAAAGCTTTCCTCTTGGTTGTGCTCAAACAATATTTCACTAGCACCTACAGACCATACAACTCAGACACACTCTAGTCGACTGCTGCTCACAATGATAACTCCTTCTATCAAGTGAAATAACAGTCAACGCAGAGTCGCTCTACTTAGCTACTTATCCATGTAAGCAAAGGTGCGATAGTGTTGTGCTGGTGGTCTATTTAGTATCTGCTACGACTACAGCAGCAGTAGTGGTGTCACATAGGACTCTTAATGTATATCTAAGAGTTTTTCCTTGGGCTCTTCAATTAGACGTTGTAAATGGCTTGATTAGACAGAAGCCTCTGATGGGAAAGAGCCAGAGAAGAGTGGCAGCAAGACTGACTCTTAGTGTATATCTAAAAGTTTTCCTTGGGCTCTTCAATTAGACGTTGTAAATGTCCTAGTGAGAGCGTGAAGACTCTATGACAAAGTACTATCGCTGAGACTATCAATGGCTGACATCTCTTAATGTATATCTAAGAGTTTTTCCTGGGGGCCTTCAATTAGACGTTGTAAATCAAGCTTCAAGAGCACAACCTACGCTCAGACTGTACCTGTCATACGTAGCTGAACTCCAAAAAATACTTATCTAACATATCTGATAGGGTTTTATCGTCTTTAACAATATCCTTAAGCTCATGAGGCCCGTTCACAACAAGCTCATACTTTTTTTTGTTAGCGTCCTTTGCCTTTTGTAGTCTTCTCATCGCTTGACTCTCGATACTCCCTGTTACCCATAATTCAAATTTAGGTATAGGCCCGTTGGGTTCAAGAGCTTCAGTCCGCTTTAAGTGCTGTCTTGCACGATTAATGGTCTTTTGAAGCCATTCCTGCACAAAGTCATCACTCAATTCTGAGTTAGGAGATAGAGCTTTGCATTCGATTAGTCTAATAGGTTGACCTTCAGCTTGGACATAAACGTCAAACTCAGACTCTTTGCCAGAATCATCTTTAACAATTTTACGCACACTCACATTTCCGGGAGCCGTCTTCCTGACAATATATGCGGTCATCAACTCGAAGAAGGTTCCCCTAATGTTACCTAATACCCCCTCCAAGCGCCCAACCCTAGAGAGTAAAGAGTCAAGCTTATCAGGATCTGAAATACTATTAGATGTATTTTCAATTACTTGCAGAAGGTCTTTTAATCCTTCTGAAATATCTTTCCCAAAAAGGTTTTCAACTGTCGCTGGCATACAGCCGATAGACCTTAGTGCAGCAAAGGCTTTTTCCTCATAATGAAGAGCAACAAAAATAAAAAGCGTGCTACCAACCCTTTTCAATGCCCTTAATGTTTTCGTTTTATGTATAAATGGCTCAACATGCGCATGACTCAACCTCTCTTCTAGTAAGATATCACAGACTACAAAACCAGGTTTCGGTTTATCATTTGAGCTCCAAGAAACCATCGGGGATAAGTAACTTGGAGCAGATAAGTCCCATGAAAACGTACCTACTGTTGTAGCTTTGTTGCACTCACCTCTAAGATTGACTTTTTCAGCACTAACCATAGCGAGACGCCGAAGCCAATCCTTAACGCCTCTGAGCACAAGTATTTCCGCCTGCCTTCGAGCAAGTACATGGGACTCAAGAGACTTCGGATTTTGTTCAGATATTTCTTTTGTTAACACTGACTTTCCCAAGCCAGGTATGTCCTGTGTTACAAGAACATCAGAGCTAATAAGTGCTTTTAAAGCTTGGCTAGCAGTAACTTGTCCTTTCTGACGTATTGGCGCACCACACACGATATCAAACTCAGATTCTGGAACGATACCTCTAGCATCAAGCGCATTTAGAACTCTCGAATAGGGCCCCTGTAAATTGTGTATCACACTATAAAGACTATCCCAGTACCATGGTGCTCCAAAGTCTTTCTGTAGATACATAAAATACGCGTTATTCAGCTTCAGGTTTGAGAGCCTTTTTACGTCACCTTTAGTTTCCCTACTTACTCTTTTGCGAGCAGCTTCTGGAGATAGCCCGTATTTACTTATCAAATGGCTTGACAAATCTGTGCTAAGGCATGGCCCCAGCTCGTCCTTTGATAGAAGACGCTTTACTAATTCAGCTCCTGCCATCCCAACTCCTATGTGTTAGCTTGCCTTGATGTCACAGCGCGCTATTTATAAGAAATCACTTCGTGATGAGCTCATTAAAAAGAAGAACAATTCATCAAAACCAGAAAAAACAACAAGTTACAAACAACAAAGAGCGGTACAATCACTACTGACGTCACAACACACAAATATCTGAAGTCAGCGATGCATCGATCGATATTTCACCTATGACTTTTGTAACCTCTTCACCGACGACACAGAGCACCCCAAAGCCTCGGCTGTGGCATTAATAGAGTACCCCTTTGAGCGAAGCTCATGCACCTGCTCTTTGCTTATAGTGTGAGGGCGCCCCATATGCTTACCTTCTGCCTTTGCACGCTCTCTGCCTGCGTTTGCGCGTTCTAACATCTTCCTTCTTTCCATCTCTGCAACCTTGGACAGAATGGTTACCAGAAGCTCTCCTGCATCTGTGCTGAGGTCTACCCCTAACCTTGTCACAATGACGTTCACACCGCCTCTCAGAAGCTCTCTCACGGTGTTCTGCACATCAATGCTGTCTCTCCCCAATCTATCAAGATCGACCGTCACAAGCGTGTCTCCTTCGCGCACATAGTCGAGTAGCTTCTTAAACTCTGGCCTCTTCTCAGCGCTAACTGTCCCGCTCACTCCACAATCAGCGAACTCCTTGTCTATACGATATGTCTTATTGAGCTCTCTTCGTTGATTCTCGATTGTTTGGTCGTCAGTTGAAACACGGTAATACGCGATAACAGCCATTTCTTACTCTTCATCTTGGTCTATAAGATGGGCTCATAATTTCATATAGGTCTAAAACTGTCAAACAGGACTTATAGACCACCCTGCCGTAGCTGTTTGAGGTAGGTTCAAAAGGCAACATTAAGAGACCTATAAATCTGAATAATAAATAACCAAAGGTTCTCATTGGGGGCGTTAGCACTCATAAAAATATTTTCCACACCACCAATCCAGATAGTTAAATTTCTTATAGGGCACATGGGGGAAATTTAAAACACTATGCATTATTAAATGCGAGAGAAAATTTTTTACGTGAAAACAAAGCAGAAAAAACATGAAAAATACTAATCGCAAACAAGAAAAAAAACCAAGTCATATCA
>NZ_MUEW01000021.1:0-25078 GCF_001995655.1 Salinivibrio sp. IB868 | reverse complement strand
CTTATATATAAAAACAAAAAGCAGCACCCTGGGGTGCTGCTTTTTTCGTGATAATAATCCAACGGCTTTGGTGTCATTTTCAACGCCCTTAAACAGACAATCATGCTGCAAAAAGGCAAAAATATCAGTGTAAATAACTTATTTTAGGCTTTTTACTCCCTAGCTGTTGGGGAAAGTAGTCCTGCGACCAGATCAGCGAGCTGGTTAAACGTATTAATCCGACTCGAAGAGGGTCGCCAGACCACTCCTATATCACGGTAGGCCGCTTCTCCCGGCGGCGTTTCTAAATGCACGTCGAGGTTATCAATTAAGCCATGATCAATCGCCATTTGCGGTATAAAGGTCACACCATTGCCGTTTGCGACCATTTGCACCAAGGTGTGTAAGCTGGTTGCCATAAATGGGTTAATCTTCTGTGAGGCCGTCATCTGACAGGCAGAAACCGCATGGTCAGTGAGGCAGTGTTCTCGCTCAAGCAAGAAAACAGATTCATCGGGCAGCGCGTCATAATCGATGGGTAACTCAAGCTGCGCAGCTTGCTTTTGGCTCATCACCATTTTAAACGGATCACGCCCCACCACGCGACGGGTCATGGTGCCAATGTCCATTGGCAGCGCGAGGATAAGGATATCCATTTCGCCGTGTTTGAGCGCGGTGAGTAAGTTCGCCGTGGTGTCCTCACGCAACAACAAATCTAAGTTGGGGTAATGTCGGTTGACTTGCTGCACCACATCACACAATAAGAATGGCGCGATGGTAGGGATGCAGCCCAGCCGTACTTTGCCGTGCATAGGATCTGATTTAACTTGCGTTAGCTCCATCAAATCCTGACTGCGCGCTAGGATTTCTCGGCTACGGCGCACCACCTCTTCGCCCATCCCAGTGAGTACCAAGGTTTTATTGTCACGCTCAATGAGCTGAGCACCAATCAGATCCTCGAGGTTTTGGATCCCAGCGCTCAAGGTCGACTGGCTCACAAAACACAATTTCGCCGCTTCGCCAAAATGCCGCGTTTCGGAGAGGGTAACCAGATAGTGTAGCTGCTTTAAAGACGGATATTTGTTCATACAGTCATATTTTAAACAATCGTATTTTTCGATTATTACAATCTATTAATTCCACTTTTTTCAATCTAACAAGTTAGCTATAGTTTGTCTCGCTTATATAGGAACCTGATTATCAGGCAAACATTTAAACTAGGAGCTGAGATATGGTACTCGTAGGTCGTCAAGCACCAGATTTTACTGCCGCTGCCGTACTAGGTAATGGCGAAATCGTTGATAACTTCAACCTGAAAGAGTTCACCAAAGGCAAAAAAGCGGTTGTCTTTTTCTACCCACTCGACTTCACTTTCGTGTGCCCATCAGAGCTGATCGCATTCGATAAGCGCCTGAGCGACTTCCAAGCTAAAGGCGTTGAGGTTATCGGTGTGTCTATCGACTCTCAGTTCTCACACAACGCGTGGCGTAAAACGGCTGTCGAAGACGGCGGCATCGGCGCAGTGAAGTATCCACTGGTTGCTGACGTTAAGCACGAAATCTGTAAAGCATACGACGTTGAGCACCCAGAAGCTGGCGTTGCGTTCCGTGGTTCTTTCCTTATCGACGAGGAAGGTGTGGTTCGTCACCAAGTTGTCAACGACCTACCACTAGGCCGTAACATCGACGAAATGCTACGCATGGTTGACGCACTGAACTTCCACCAGAAAAACGGTGAAGTTTGCCCTGCACAGTGGGAAGAAGGTAAAGCGGGTATGGCTGAGTCACCTGAAGGTGTAGCTGCATACCTGTCTGAGCACACTGACGACCTGTAATAAGGTCAAGTGCCCTGCACTGGACAATGTGAGACAATAATGAGGCCCGGCAAACCGGGCCCTTTTTTATCTATTCCACCTCGCCTTACTCAAGGCTCTTCTCTCATCAAGCCATTTCCAATCTAACACTAGGTAATTACCTCTCACCCTGTCACAATAGCGTGGACTATCTTGACACGGTTCGTTTCGTCAAAGGGGTGATATGTCTGTCTTAGTTGAAGTTTGTATTGATAGTATTCGTTCATTATCGCTTGCTGAGCACGCTGGTGCGGATCGAGTGGAACTGTGCAGCGCACTGCGCCTCGGTGGTTTAACCCCAAGTGATGGCTACATGCAACAAGCCGCTCAGAAAGCGCGGATCCCTATTTATGCGATTATCCGACCGCGAGAAGGCGACTTCGTCTATGCCAGTGAAGAGATTGAAGTGATGCTGCAAGATATCGCCAACGCCCGCCAAGCTGGGTGTGCAGGCGTGGTGATCGGCGCACTCACGCCAAGTGGTCAACTCGATTTGCCGGCTATTGATGCCATGCTTGCCCAAGCAAAGGGAATGGGAGTGACTTTCCATCGCGCATTTGATCACTGCCAAGACCCTCACGCGGCGCTCGAAGCAATCCTTGCCCGCCCGACGATTGAACGCATTCTCACCTCCGGGCAAGCGACGAATGCTTGGCAGGGAAAAGAGGCACTCAAACAATGGGTGGACGCCACACGCCATACCTCATTGGCCATCATGCCAGGCGCAGGCGTGACCCCCGACAATGCACAAGCGATTTTAACGACCACCGGCGCACGTGAAATCCACTTGTCGGCACGCACCGAGCAAGTAAGCGTCATGCAATCAAACGCCTGCGCATCGATGGGCGATGGGGACGATGGCAGTTATCCGATCACCGATCCGGAAAGCGTTCGTCTCGTCAAAGCCATTGCTCAATCGTTTTAAACCTCTGTGTAATGCCGTGATCAGACAACATGGCAATGTGACCCACTCTAGTCTTTTGAGGTGATATACGCTTTCGCTACTTGAATCCATTGCATCCGAAAAGTGAGTTTTCTACCGTGATCCCATCGCTGTGGTAAAAGGAGAGCGGCCTTGTCGGATAAAAAAGCACACAAGATCAGCAAAAAACACTACGAGAAAAAGCTAACCGAATTACAGACTGAGTTGGTCAAACTTCAAGAATGGGTCAAGCAAGAGCAGTTGAAAGTGGTGGTCATTTTTGAAGGGCGCGATGCCGCCGGTAAAGGCGGCGTGATTAAACGGATCACCGAAAAGCTCAATCCGCGTGTTTGTCGAGTCGTCGCGCTAGATAAGCCCACAGAGCGTGAACGCACACAGTGGTATTTTCAGCGTTACATTGAGCACCTACCCGCCGGTGGTGAAATTGTCTTGTTCGACCGTAGCTGGTATAACCGCGCCGGCGTCGAGCGAGTCATGGGCTTTTGCAGCGATGAAGAATATGAAGAGTTCCTTCGTACGTGCCCCGAGCTTGAGCGAATGTTGATCCGTTCTGGGATCATCTTAATTAAATACTGGTTCTCGGTATCGGACGAGGAGCAAGAAAAGCGCTTCGCGGAGCGGATTAACACCCCAATAAAGCGTTGGAAATTCAGCCCCATGGATCTCGAGTCTCGTAGTCGTTGGGTGCAATACAGTGAAGCCAAAGACCGCATGTTTGCCTACACCGACACCAAAGAAAGCCCTTGGTGGGTGGTGGAAGCCGATAACAAAAAGCACGCTCGGCTCAATTGCATCGCTCACTTACTCTCACAAATCCCTTACCAAGAAATTGACTACCCCGCAGTCACCCTCCCAGAAATCAATAAGGAAGGTTACGTGCGTATGCCTTTGCATGACCAGAGCTTTGTCCCAGACGCCGTCAGTGACTGGATAGACGACGAGTAGCGATTATTTGAGGAGCTTTTCCAGCTCCTCTTTTTGAATGTGTCGAACGTCTTTGCCTTTGACAAAATAGATGATGTATTCACAAATGTTCTGACACCGATCGCCCACTCGCTCAATGGCTCGGGCCGACCACATCACTTTCAGCACATTGGGAATCGAGCGTGGATCTTCCATCATGTAGGTCATCAGCTGTCGCAAAATCCCCTCGTATTCACGGTCCAACGAGTCATCTTTACGATAGACTTTCATTGCCGCATCAATATCCATGCGCGCAAAGGCGTCTAACACATCGTGCAGCATTTTAGCGGCACGCTGACCTAACGCTTCGAGTGATACCAAAAACGGCTGCTGAGAATAGCTCGAGTTGTCGAGAGCCATTTTAGCGATACTGTCAGCAACATCACCAATGCGCTCAAGATCAGTGATGGTCTTAATGATAGCCATCACCAGTCGCAGATCGCTCGCGGTGGGCTGACGTTTAGCAATGATGCGTGTACATGCCTCATCAATCGCCACTTCCATGCCATTCACTTTGTGATCTTCACGAATAACATGGCGCGCGAGCTCCACATCTTGATTGTGCATGGCGCGCAGCGCATCGGTTAGCTGACGCTCAACCAAGCCGCCCATTGCCAGCACGTGGGTGCGAATGGCTTCAAGCTCTGCGTTAAACTGACCAGAAATATGACGGCTAATATTGTGGTTATCCAAGGCCTGCTCCTTATCCGTAGCGCCCGGTGATGTAGTCTTCGGTTTGTTTGTTTTGTGGGGTGGTAAACAAGGTATCGGTATCCGCGTATTCCACCAAGCGTCCCATGTTAATAAACGCCGTTTGATCCGAGACCCGCGCCGCTTGTTGCATATTATGGGTAACAATCACCACTGTGTATTGATTCTTTAAATCATTAATCAGCTCTTCAATGGTCAAGGTTGAGATGGGATCCAACGCTGACGATGGCTCATCAAGCAGCAACACTTCAGGTTCAATCGCGATCGCCCGCGCGATCACCAGCCGTTGCTGTTGCCCACTGGACAACCCAAACGCATTGTCATTAAGGCGATCTTTCACCTCATCCCATAATGCCGCGCCACGCAATGAACGCTCGACGGCATCATCGAGTGTTCTGGGATCATTGATCCCTTGTAAACGCAGTCCAAAGATCACATTTTCATAGACAGATTTGGGGAAAGGGTTAGGACGCTGAAACACCATCCCCACTTGACGGCGTAATGCTGGTACATCCACGTCGCGGTGATAGATATTTTGCCCGTGTAGGGTGATCCCGCCTCGAACACGGCAACCATCCACCAAGTCATTCATCCGATTAATACAACGTAGCAATGTCGATTTACCACACCCAGACGGTCCGATAAACGCAGTGACCTTCCCTTTGGGAATACGCATACTGATATCAAACAGCGCTTGGGTCGACCCGTAGTAAAGGTTGAGATCCCGAATAGCTAACGCGGTTTGCTCGTCAGGCAAATTCCCCAAGTCTAAGCTAGGCGTGACACCTATGGGTGGCGTTATCGAAAACATCGAGCGGGATCCTTATCGTTATAATTCCAATGCGCGATACTTTTCACGCAAGTAATGACGAATACCAATCGCGGACAAATTGAGCGCCACGATCACAGACACAAGCAAAAACGACGTGGCGTATACCAAAGGACGCGCCGTTTCGATGTGCGCGCTTTGAAAGCCGACATCATAAATATGGTAGCCCAGATGCATGAACTTCCGCTCTAAGTGCAAAAACGGGAAATTACCATCCACTGGCAAAGAGGGAGCGACCTTAACCACCCCCACCAACATTAAGGGCGCCACTTCTCCGGCTGCGCGCGCAACCGCTAAAATCAACCCGGTCATCATCGCAGGACTGGCCATCGGCAGGACCACCCGCCAGAGCATTTCTGATTGTGTCGCCCCAAGGGCAAACGCACCATGGCGAACACTGGTGGGGATCCGAGCCAACCCCTCTTCTGTAGACACAATCACCACAGGTAAGGTGAGGATCGCCAAGGTTAACGCCGACCAGAGAATACCTGGTGTCCCAAAAACCGGTGCCGGCTGCGCCGCTTGATAAAATACATCGTCAATGGTGCCACCGATAAAATAGACAAAAAAGCCCAACCCGAACACACCGTACACAATTGACGGTACCCCGGCGAGGTTAACCACGGCAATGCGAATAATACGCGTGAATGCCGTTTTCGGCGCGTATTCGTGAAGATATACCGCGGCGAGCACCCCTAACGGGGTGACAATCACTGACATCAATAGCACCAAGAAAACGGTGCCAAAAATCGCCGGAAAAACGCCCCCCGCCGCATTACTGTCTCGTGGAGATTCGGATAAAAAGGTCGCAACCTGGTAGCCCCAAAATTTAAGCTTATCAACGGCACTCATGGCGTTGGGATACCAAACATTAATCACATTTTGCAGAGGCAACGCCACGGCGTCACCGTGGCTATCTTCAACAACAAGCGCACCCGTTTGTTGTTTTTCTCGCAGCTGTTTGAGCTTTTTCTCCAACTGCTGGTATTGCGATAGCAGCTGAGAACGACGCTTATCAATTCGTTTTTTTTCTGCCGTGTTTAGCTGGCTATCTAATGAGAGGGACTTTTCCTCCAGCCGCAGCTGCTCCAGCTTATAGTTAACGCTCGCTAGGTGTACTTGCTCGATGTCATTGATCACCTCTCGACGCGCCGCTAAATCTTCCAGGCGTTGATAAAGTTCAGACAGCACTAATGCATGTTGGTGGCCGCCGGCGTCGACGTATGCTTGAGGCTTGCCGTAGAACATGCCATTTTCATTTCGCTCGATCATCGCCATTTCAACGGGTGTGTGCTGACTTTTTATCTGAAACGCCAGCAATTGACGAAAATCGATCCCTTCTTGCTCACGGTTACCGGTTTTTACCACCAAACGTTGGTAGCTGGGTTGGCGATAGGCTGGCAATACAACACCTGCATCTTTGAGCTGCATCGCATCAACCTGATCGGTTCGGTATATTTGCCCGACCACGGTTTCTACTCCCTGCTCACTCTTCACTTCAAAGCTGGTGACCGGTGTCGGCCAGAAATAGCCTAAGCCTCGATAGCCGAGCAATAACAGCACCCCAAGAATCGCAATCAGACTGACGCTGACCATTCCGGCCGTCATCCAAACCCAAGGAGTGCCAGATTTTATCCATGGACGCATGCGCATTCTCATCTCGGTTAAAGGTTGCTGTATTTGTCACGCAAACGCTGACGGATCAGCTCTGCCAATGTGTTAAAGACAAACGTGAAGACAAAAAGAATAAAAGCGGTTAAAAACAGCACTCGATAATGGGAACTACCGACTTCAGACTCCGGCATTTCCACCGCAATATTGGCCGATAAGGTACGTAGCCCTTCGAGCAAATTCCAATCCATGATAGGCGTGTTACCGGTTGCCATCAGTACGATCATTGTTTCACCGACCGCGCGCCCAAGGCCCATCATTACGGCAGAAAAAATACCAGGGCTTGCGGTAAGCAACACCACCCGAATCAAGGTTTGCCAGTGTGTCGCCCCTAAGGCCAAGGCGCCGTTTTTAAGGTGAGGGGGCACAGAAAAAATCGCATCTTCGGCAATAGAGAAAATGGTTGGGACTACCGCAAATCCCATGGCGATACCCACCACCAGCGCATTGCGCTGATCATAGCCGATACCCAGTTCATGCGTCATAAACTGGCGCGCATCGCCCCCTAACCAGACCTGCTCTACCCATGGTCCAAGGTAAGATGCTACTACGCCCACCATCAATAATGCCGGAATAATGACCACTATCTGCGCGTTATCAGGTAAGCGGCGTCGCACATATCTTGGGATCATGCGCCACACGCCGCTTAGCCCAAGTAACATAATAGGGATGAGCAGGAGCAACAAAAAGACGCTAGCAATGTGCGACTCAACCCAGGGTGCCAGCCACAAACCGGCCAAAAAGCCGATAATGACGGTGGGCAACGCTTCAATCGTTTCCACCGTCGGCTTCACCCAACGCCGGAGCCCGGATGACATAAAATAAGCAGTGTATATGGCTGCGCCAATCGCCATCGGCACCGCAAAAATTAAAGAAACCAAAGCGACCTTTAAGGTACCAAAGATCACGGGCACCACACTGAGCTTGGCTTCAAAGCTGTCATCCGCAGAGGTCGATTGCCACACATACTGCGGAGACGAGTACCCTTCATACCACACTTTCTGCCATAGCGAGTGAATACTCACTTCTGGGTGAGGGTTGTCGACGGTCAACCATTGCCATTGATTGTCGACCACAGCAATCAGCCCATTTGCACGAGGCGTAAACGCCAAAGCGTCGGGCAGCGCGGTAAACTGAGCATCGAAATGGCGCTGTTTCTCACTGGTGGCATGCACTAGGCTAAGTCGTCCCGTTTCATCTACCGTCGCCAGACTTTTACGGTGACGCTCAGGTGCGAGACGTGCCACGCCCTCCCCCGGTGAAAACGCGCGCACTTCAGTTAACGATGGCTCACCATTTTTCACCACATCGAACCATTGTGTGACGGTGCCATCTTGGTGCTGAAGGAGCAAAGAGCGTCCCCCGGCTAGCATCGACATTTTCGTGACTGGGCTGGCGACCACATTGTCGAGATTAACCGTTTCGCGCAACGCTAAATCGTTCCCGTTTACGCGCCAAATCGCTAAACGATTTTGTTGATGCACAAACAAGCGCTGCCCGTCTCCTGATAACGCGATATGGTCAACGGCTTGCGAAAGGGGCACCATGCTTTTCTGCGTACCACGAAAAACCACCAAACGGTTATCCTGAGTGACGGCAGCCAGCACGGGCGGGATGGTTTGACCGTGTAAACTATCCGGCACCGCAACAGTCAGCTGGTTAAGCGGCTGCGCGCTCGTGTCCACGATCAACTCACGACCAAAGGCCGGCATAGTGGACAATTGAGGGACCACTGAGGCGTCAGCTTGGTATTGTGTACGAAAGCGTAATTGCCAAGCAGCTACGCGCCCAGGCGTCTTTTCCACCGCCAAAAATGGCGTAGATGCTTCGACGCGGCTTATCGCAGGCTTATCCATGCTGGATAGCGGCTGCTGTAATACCGTTTGCGCGCGGAGCACGGCGCTGGCTGTGGGAGTCTCAGACCGTTGCGGGCGTTTGGCAACCGTTAACACACCTCGATCATCCAAGCCATACACCAGTTGATTGCGCGTATCGGCACCAATGTATTGAGGCACGCCGGGAGTGGCTAAAGTAAAACGCTCACTCAAGCTCACACTCGCTTGGTGAAAAAGCGGTACCACCACCGTGAGTAAGTAGAAGAAAAGAAGCAGCAGGGTCACTAATACCATCACGCCACCAAGACGTACCGTTTGGCGAGTCAGTTTATCTTTAAAACGCCGCGCCGGTCTGGTGTCCGTTAATGATGGTGAAGAGTGGGTCATTCGTGCCTCTTTTTATTAAGCAAGCCCTGTATTGTATGTCATTACAATGACAATTTTGTGACAGCGAGACGCACGACGCCGCCTTTCACAAACACGGCATCGCATCACTGTCGTCCAGTGTATCGTGAGTGGTCATCAACGCCTAGTCACGCTATCGCCACGCAATAAATATGCAACAAACGGGCTTTAGGCTTGCTCAAGTTGATATTGGGCACACTTTCGTGAGTTTAGCCTCCAGCAGCATAGACAACACCTTGACTGGCCTCAATAATTGTCTAAAGAATCGCCGTAAGGATCACGCATGAAGCACTTTGTTATCACATTAGTGGGCCCAGATCGCGCTGGCCTCGTTGATCAAATATCACACACGGTTTTCAATCATCACGGCAGCTGGCAAGCCAGCCGACTCAGTCAGCTAGCAGGGCAGTTTGCCGGCATCATTCACATTTCAGTGTCAGACACGTACGCTGATGCGCTGGTCCATGCGTTACGCGCGCTCGATGGTTTACAGTTGCTCATCACCGATGCGACGCCCGCCTCACCGTCTCCGATTACCCATACGTTGTCGGTAACAGGCAACGACAGGCGCGGCATTGTGCAAGCGCTCAGCCAGCTGCTCGCCGCTCATGGCGTCACCATCAACAAACTCAACACGCAAACACAAAGCGCCGCCAATACGGGCGGGCAAATTTTCACCGCAGATTTTTATTTAACGGTTCCGCCGGCAGCGGACATTAACGTATTGCATGAAGCCCTTGAAACGCTGTCAGACGACTTGATTGTCGATTTTGACAGCAATTTTATTCAGTAGAACAGGATTTTCTTACGCGTTATGACTTTAGACTCTTATCATGTCGACAAAGAACTTAGCTGGCTTTCTTTTAATGAACGTGTCCTGCAAGAGGCCGCGGACAAAAGTGTGCCTATTATTGAGCGAGTTCGGTTTTTAGGCATTTTTTCATCCAACCTTGACGAGTTTTATCAAGTACGGTTTGCCGACGTGAAACGGCGCATCATTATCGATGAAGAACGCGGAGTGGAAAGTCATGCCAAAGAGCTATTGAGCAAGATTCAAGCGAAAGTCGTCAAACTGAATCAAGATTTTGATCATCTTTACAACGATATTTTGCTCGAAATGGCACGCCGCCATATTTTTTTAGTTAACGAACGTCAACTCTCTGACCATCAAGCGCAGTGGCTAAAACGTTATTTTAGAAGCAATATTTTGCCTTACATCACGCCAATTATGCTTAACAAGGACGTCGATGTTTTAAGCTTTTTGAAAGATGCTTACTCTTACCTCGCCGTACAGCTGAAAAAAGAAGGGGAAGAGCCCAAGTATGCGCTGATAGAGATCCCAACTGATGAATTAGAACGCTTTGTTAAAGTCCCTGAGCCAAAAGGAAAACGGCAGCGAAAAACCATCATTTTACTCGATAACATTATCCGTTTGTGTTTAGACCAAATTTTTAGTGGTTTTTTCGACTACGATACTGTCGAAGCGTACGCGATGAAGATGACCCGCGATGCGGAATACGATCTGACCAATGAAGTGGAGCACAGCCTGCTTGAAAACATGTCAGAGAGCTTGGATCAGCGTTTAACCGCCCTGCCGGTTCGGTTTGTTTATCAACGCGATATGCCACCGGAAATGGTGAGCAAATTGATTCAGGTATTAAAAATCTCCGACTACGACAGTGTCTTACCGGGTGCTCGCTATCACAACTTTCGTGATTTTATCGGCTTTCCGAACGTTGGACGTAAATACCTGGAAAACCCGCCTTTGCCACCGTTCGAATCGGCTGATTTTCAACTACAAAACAATGCCTTCGATGCTATTCGCGAACGCGATATTCTACTTTATTATCCCTATCATACGTTCCGCCATATGACTGAACTGGTGCGTCAGGCGTCGTTTGATCCTAAAGTGCGTAGTATTCGGATTAACGTCTATCGTGTGGCGAAAAACTCTCGCATTATCAACTCGATGATTGATGCTGCCAACAACGGAAAACGCGTGACCGTCGTGGTCGAGCTGCAAGCACGTTTTGATGAAGAAGCCAACATCGAATGGTCACGGGTGCTCACGGATGCTGGCGTAAAAGTCGTGTTTGGCACACCAGGGCTCAAAATTCACTCGAAACTGTGTTTAATTTCTCGTCGTGAAGACGGCGTGCTACGCGATTATGGCCATATCGGCACAGGTAACTTTCATGAAAAAACGGCGCGAATTTATACCGACTTCGCGCTGTTTACAGCGGATCAGCCATTGACGTCAGAAATCCGCAAAGTATTTGAGTTTATTGAAAACCCGTATCGTCCTGTAAAGTTCAATCACTTAATTGTCTCGCCACGTAACTCGCGGCGTCGTATGTATAAACTGATTGAACGTGAAATTGAGCATGCGCAGGCCAAACGTAAGGCAGGTATTACGCTCAAGGTCAACAACCTGGTCGACAAAGGCTTAGTGAACCTGCTGTACAAAGCCAGTAATGAAGGGGTGAAAATTCGCATCATCGTACGCGGCATGTGCTCGCTAGTGCCTGGGATTAAAGGGGTAAGTCAGAATATCAAAGCAATCAGCATTGTTGATCGCTTCTTAGAGCATCCCCGCGTGTTTGCCTTTGAAAACGGCGGTGAACGTGATATGTATATTTCGTCTGCCGATTGGATGACTCGCAACATCGATAACCGAATTGAAGTTGGGGCTCCCATTCGCGATCCCAGACTGAAAGATCGCATCATGGCCATCTTGGAGATTCAATTTTCCGATCGCGCGAAAGCCCGCGTTATCGATAAAGCCATGTCCAACGCCTACGTCAAACGGGGTAACAAGAAAAAGATCCGCTCTCAGACCGAGATCTATGATTACCTTAAGCACGCAGAGCGCCAAGAACTCAAAAACGCGGAAAAGTTGCAACATGACACACCCCCAGTCAAAGGATAAGCCGCGCGAAATCGCAGCGGTTGATCTCGGATCTAACAGTTTTCATATGGTCGTCGCGCGCGTCGTTGGCGAAGGGTTACAGATAGTGAGTCGCCATAAACAACGTGTGCGACTGGCTGCAGGGTTGGATGATCAACATCGCCTCAGTGATGAGGCGATCAGCCGTGGTGTCGAGTGCTTAGCCATGTTCGCTGAACGGCTGAACGGCTTAGATATGGAGAATGTCCGTATCGCCGCCACCCACACCTTGCGCCAGGCCCGCAATGTCGACACCTTCATCAAGCGGGCAAGACAGGTTTTGCCCTACCCGATTGAAATTATTTCCGGGGAGGAAGAGGCGCGTCTTATTTATATGGGCGTCTCCCACACGCAGCAAAACGTTGGCCGGAAGTTAGTGATTGATATTGGGGGCGGCAGTACAGAATTAGTGATCGGGGATAACTTTGAGCCCGCACTGGTTAACAGTAAACGGGTTGGCTGCGTCAGTTATAACGAGCGTTTTTTCCCCAAAGGCAACATTACGCCTAAGCAATTTGCCGCCGCACAGCTGGCCACCCAACAAAAGCTAGAAAGCTTGGCTTCTCAATACCGTCAGGCTGGCTGGCAAGTGGCGCTCGGCGCGTCGGGCACCATCAAAGCGATTCGTGAAGTGATTATCGGCCTGGGTGATGAAGACGGCATTATCACCCGTAAGCGGTTAGATAACCTGATCGAAAAACTGCTGAAGTTTAAAACCAGTGACAGTATCGATTTACCGGGCTTGTCGGTCGACCGCCAACCGGTTTTCGTCGCAGGCGTGGCGATTCTTTCTGGGATCTTTGATGCGCTTGCCATCGAATCGATGCGCTTCTCTGATGGTGCGTTACGAGAAGGGTTGCTCTATGAAATGGAAGACCGCTTTCAGCGTACCGATATCCGTGGTCGTACGACGGATGATATGGCAGCACGCTACAACATCGACCTGAGTCACGCCCGTCGCGTGCAACACACAGCCGCGTATTTTTATGCGCAAGCCGAGCCAGATAAGGGTAGTAAGAAAGCAGAGCTCGCCGGGCTTTTGAATTGGGCTGCGCTGCTGCACGAAGTAGGGTTAAGCATTGGTTATCCTGGCTACCACAAGCATTCTGCGTATATTCTGCGCAACACCAATTTACCTGGGTTTAACCAAGAGCAGCAAACCGTGCTAGCCACCCTCGCGCGCTTCCATCGTAAGGCGCTAAAACTCAATGAAATGCCTAAGTTTACCTTGTTTAAACCTAAGCTCATCGAGACGCTGATTTGCGCACTACGGTTAGCCTGTGTGTTGCACTCACAGCGCAACGACGAGGCCTTGCCAGAGATTGCTCTCAGTGTCGACAAAAAAGGGGCATGGCAACTCACCTTCCCTACCGGGTGGCTGCAAGAGAACCGTTTGCTCGCGGCGGACTTGGAAGCAGAGCAGGCATACTGGCAGTCAGTGGACTGGGGGCTGACCTTTAGCGACTGAGAGCACGACAAGCGTTCAGTGGAGGCCGTCGCTTCCGCAACGCTGAGTCCCTAAACGTCTAAACCCTTAACGCGAGTCTTTTAGCGACGCATCCAGCCCTAATGCCTGTCTTTGCGCGCGCACCGCTTGAGCCGGCAAGGGAATATAGCCTTGCTGACTCACCGCCTTCTGCCCTTGCGCCGACAAAATATAACGCATAAATGCCGATTCAAGTGGCGCCAGCGGCTGATTGGGCGCTTTATTGATGTACAAATATAAATAACGGGTAAGGGGGTACTCACCCGTTCGAATCGCTGAAGGGGTGGGCTTTATCGCCTCTTTTCCTTGGTGTGAAATCGCCAGCATGCGCGCCCCTGACGCTTGATGGCCGATACCTGCATACCCGATCGCATTCAGCGAAGAGGCCACCGACTGCACAACAGACGCCGAGCCGGGCTGCTCATTCACATCGGCTCGAAAATCCCCACGACACAACGCTGCTTGCTTAAAATAACCATAGGTACCGGATACCGAGTTACGGCCGAATAATTGCAAATCTCGGTTGGCCCAACGGCCTGATAAGCCCAATTGCCCCCAGGTTGCCACCGGTTTACTCGCCCCACACCAGAGGGTGCGAGAAAATACCGCATCCAACTGTTGAAAACTGATGGTGCGTAAAGGGTTGTCTTGGTGGACATAGACGGCCATCGCATCCACCGCAACGGGTACCGCGGTAGGAGGATAGCCAAAACGTGCTTGAAACGCATTTTCTTCACTGACCCGCATCGGACGACTCATGGGGCCAAGTTGTGCGGTCCCTTCCACCAGCGCGGGGGCGGCGGAGGCAGAGCCTGGCGTTTGTAGCTGTATATTCACCCCTGGATGTAGCCGTTTGAACCCGTCAGTCCAAGCGGCCATCATATTGGCTAGGGTGTCTGAGCCGACAGAGCTCAAGTTACCGGATATACCGCTGCTACGTTGATAATCAGGCAGCGTGTCGGCATGACTAAAGCCCGCCATGCTCACTAGCAGGCTGGCTGTGGCAATAAACCGCTTTAACATGCTAACCGCTCCGGTAAGGTAAAGGAGAACGTGCTCCCCACCCCGAGTTCACTTTGAATATCTAATTCCGCATCGTGATGACTTAACGCATGTTTTACGATCGCCAACCCTAAGCCACTGCCACCCGTTTCACGGGAGCGGGCTTTATCCACCCGATAAAAACGCTCGGTTAACCGATCCAAATGTTGCGGCGCGATCCCCTCACCACTGTCCTGTACTTCCAAGCGTGGGCCTTTGCTTGCGCGATACCAACGCACAGTGATCCCAGCTTTGGGCGGGGTGTGCTTTACTGCGTTATAAACTAGGTTGGAAATCGCACTGCGTAATTGATCGTCATTGCCTTTCACTTTAAGGCTGGTATCAACTTCAAACGTAAGTACATGCTCACTATCACCACTTAAGGCTTGGGCTTCTTTTTGTAGCACATCAAGCATGGCTGGCACATCCACATGATGATCCAGCTCAGGCTTGGCCGCTGCTTCAATTTTAGACAGGGTCAAAAGCTGTTCTACCAATGACTCCATCCGAGACAATTGCTCGGTCATCACCCCATGTGCTTTCGGCCACATGGGACCAACAACCATCTCCGGATCTTCAGTCATTTCTAAGTAGCCACGTAAAACCGTCATCGGCGTGCGTAGCTCGTGTGAAACATTGGCGAAAAAGTTGCGGCGCATCCCTTCCAGTTGCTTTAACTGAGTGATATCACGCACCACCATCAAATATTCGCCTTCCGCATAGGGCATGGTCCGGAACTCAAGTGTGCGCGCGCTATTGAGGTGAGAGCGCATCTCGAGCGGCACATCGTAATTGGCATCAGCAATATAACTGACGAATTCAGGGGCGCGGATAAGATTACTGATATGCTGGCCATTATCATCAGGCATACGCAAGCCGAGCAGTTCTTGAGCTAATTTGTTACACCAAACAATGGCACCGTCACGCTCAAAAACCACCACCGCATCCGGTAAAGACTCTGCCCCGTTACGAAAGCGACGAATCAGATTCGCCAGTTCCTTACGGCGACGACGATTACGCTTTTGTAAGCGATAAATCCCATTAAACAAAGGCTCCCAGGAGCCGGTGCCTGAGGGTGGCATTAGGCTTTTGTCTTTCCAAAGCCAATCCGACAGCTTGACTTGCTGATGCAGGTGCCAAAGCAGCATGGCAACGGTGGCGCCAAGCAATAGCCAAGGTAGGCCACCAAACAGCCAACCTATGATAAACCAAGGTAAATAAAAAAAAGCCAGCTCCCAGGCTAGCTTCTTCCAAGACAGTCGTTCGACCATTGCGTCTCCATGCAGCCTACACCTGATGTAGGCGGGATTTAACTACGTGTTGAGAAACGATATCCAGCGCCGCGCACGGTTTGTACCAGTTTAGCGTGTCCACCGGCTTCCAGCACTTTGCGCAAGCGACGAATATGCACATCCACCGTTCTATCTTCAACATAGACATTGGTGCCCCACACGTTATTGAGTAGCTGCTCGCGGCTATATACTCGCTCTTGATGGGTCATGAAAAAGTGCAGCAGCTTAAACTCGGTCGGCCCCATGTCTAGCGGATTATCATTGGCGGTCACTCGATGCGAGACAGGGTCAAGCTTCAACCCTTGTACTTCAATGACATCATCCAAGGTTGTCGGCGACACGCGGCGCATCACCGCTTTTAATCGCGCCACCAGCTCTTTCGGCGAGAAAGGTTTGGTGATGTAGTCATCGGCCCCTACTTCTAAGCCTCGCACTTTGTCTTCTTCTTCGCCCCTTGCGGTCAGCATTACCACGGGGATTTGTCGGGTTAACTCTTCCCGCTTTAAGTGCTTAATAAGATTGAGCCCCGATCCGCCAGGTAACATCCAATCCATCAGGATCATTTCTGGGTAAGGCTCGCATATTTGCGCCAGTGCCGAGTCGTAGTCTTCTGCCTCAACCGTTTGATAACCTTTTTGTTCAAGTACAAAACAAAGCATCTCGCGAATGGGGGCTTCGTCTTCAACAACGAGAATCCGTCTAACCATGATAATTACCTAGTGTTATCATTGAACTGGCGCCATTATGTGGATTTATTATGACATTTTTGTGACCCAGCGCGAGCTATTTTCCCCTTGTGTCGACAGGCTGTGACCTAGCCTACACCTTGCTGTGTCACTAATACACGGCTTGCGCCGCCACCTTGGCTATCTACACGGACTTGTGCACCAATCCGCTCAACCAGTGTATTCACATGCGAAATCACCCCAATTTGTCGGCCATCCGCTTGCAGGGTATCCAGGCAGGCTAACGCCATTTCTAAGCTATCAGGGTCTAGGGTGCCGAAGCCCTCATCAATAAATAGAGAGCCAAGCTGGCGGGTATCTGCCGCTAAAGAGGCCAGTGCTAGCGCCAGCGAGAGCGAGACTAAAAAGCTCTCTCCGCCAGACAGTGATTCGACACTGCGCACCTCATCACCCATATCGTGATCGACCACCTGTAACGCCAGCAAGCTATCCGGCACCGTTTGCAGTGCATAACGTGGTGACAATGACGCCAAGTGCTCATTGGCGATATCCACTAACTGAGACAAGGTTAAAGATTGGGCAAGATTTCGGAACTTCGCCCCGCTCGCGGAGCCAATCAGATCAGCCAATTTTAGCCATTGTTCCGTTTGATGCCGCTGCGCCTCTATTTTTTCAGTCAGTGAGCCGGCTTGGTGCTTGGCTTTTTCTGACTCAGTCAATTGGTGACGAAGCGTAAAGAGGCGCTGCTCCTGCTCCTCGAGCGCTTGCTGCCACTGTGACTGCTGTGCGCTGAGAGACGCATCATCATCAGGTAGCTGCTGTGCCACTATCCAAGCTTTGGTGTCTGCCATGGTTTGCTGACAATGAACAAGCTGTTGCTGACGCTCATCAAGGCGCGTTTTGGCTTCTTGATAACGCGCTTCAACATCGCTGATCGCCTGTCGCTCATTGGCGCGCCATACCTCGCTATACGACAGCGCGCCAATCAAATCATACTGATGAACACCGAGTTCCGGCTGCCATTGGATCCAACGTCTCACACTTGCGCGGTAGCGCTGATCCGCCTCACGCTGCTGGGTATCAAGCGTTTGCTGGCGCGCCTGCACACCAGCACGCTTTTCACTGGCCTGCGTGTAGGCTTGCTCGGCTTGGTTACGTTGTGCAACTTGTTCTTCAATGGCCGCTTTGTAGGCTCGCTCTAGCGCCTCCAGATCTGATTGCGGGATCAACGCTTGGCGCGCGGCACTTTGCTGTTGATGCTCTTGTGCGAGGGTCACCAGTTGGGCTTGCCGGGCTTGAATATCTTCTGACAAGCTCTGGCACTGCTGCGAAAGCGAGGCGAGGTCGGTCTCTCTTTGTTGCTTGTGCTCAGCAAGCGCCGCTTTTTCGTCTTGCAGTGCCTGATAGGCTTGAATTTTTTGCTCCATCTGGCGGATATAATGCGCGGCGCCAACCTGTTGCAGGCTCGCCAGCCACTGTCCAGCGCCTAATTGCTGATCCAGCGATTGGCTGACTCGAGTCACTTGCGTCTGTTGCTGCTGCCATTGCTCATCAATCGCATTGAGCCGTGTCTCACACTCTGTCAGTGACTGGTCGAGTTGATGACGTCGAGCCACTAGCTGCTCACGTGCATGCTGGAGTTCGGCAATGGCCGTATCCATTTGCTGAATGTGGGCAAGCTGTTGTTGGCGCTCTGTCATCGCTTGATAACAGGCTTGATACTCGGCATAGGTTGGTTGCGCCTGTGCGTCAATCTCGCCGAGGATGTCACTGAGTGGACGTGATAAGTCGATGGTTTCATCCAGCTCAGCGATCGCAGCATGTACCTCTCGTTCGCATTGCTGTCGCTCAGCCTGCCAAACCGCTCCCTGCTCTTTTAACTCGGCACACGCGTGCTGGCTTTGCTGGTGCTGCCTTTGCCAGTAATAATACTCGGCGTGATGTTGGTTATACGATGCTTGCAAGGCGTCTACACGCGCCTGCTGCTGCGCGATCATGCCTTCAATCGCGGGGGCATGGTGCAGGTAGGGGTGCTCGGTGGCCCCACAAAGCGGGCAAGGATCCCCCTCGTGTAAAGTTTGGCGAAGATCATCAAGCTCGACCACCGCCATCGCCTGTTGGAGGCTATTTTGTGCTTCTTCGACCTGAGCCTGCTCACGGGTCAGCGTGTCTTTCAAATGCGCTAACTGGGTTTGGCTGTCTGCAAACAGTGCTTGATGTTTTTCCAGCTCCGCTTGGTTATGCTGACAGCGCTCTTGCCAATACTGCCAGTTTTTTCCCTCATTGAGCACCGCTTCTTGCTGCTGCTTTTGCGTGTGCAGTTTGCTATACCGCACCTGATCCGCGTCTTGATTTGCCTGCAGCGCCTCAGGCTCTAACGCTTGTCGCTTGGCTTTCAGCTGCGCACTGCTGTCATCAACTTGGGCAATGTCTTTGTCCAACTTGTCACGTTGCGGCTGCCAATGTTGCTGCTGATGATAACGGGCTTGATACTCTTCTTGCAGCGCCGAGAGTGTATCTTGGCAATCGAGGTACTGGCGCAGGTTATCAAACACAGGTTGATAATGTTCCGCCACATGAGAAAAGTCACCATAACGGGCGATTTCTTTTTCTATCGCCGCCTCACGTTGTTGCTGTTGTTCGGCTTGCGCGCGCGCTTGCGCAAAAGACTGTTGGGCTTGTCGATACTTTTGCTGTTGCTCATTCAGCGCTAGGTTTTGCTCATGCATTTGCCGTTCAATGCCAGACAGTTGGGTATCTATCTGTTGCGCTTGCCGTACTTTAGGCTCAAGCTCCGCCCAGCTTTGCTCGGCCTCCGCCACTGCCCGATTAGCGGCGCGCCAACGTTCAGCCTCGTGTTCATACGCTTGGGCTATACGACGTTCTTCACGCGCGAGCTGATGGCGTTCGAATGTGAGCGCCTGGCGTTGCCATTGGGTGCTCTGCACCGCTTGCCAATCGTCCCGAGCCACTTGGACACGCTCTATCTCGTCCAACGCGTCACGCCGGGCGGCAATGCTCTCTCGCGCTTCACTCGCTTCATCGAGCGCCTGCTGAGCCGTCTCAACGCCCTGCTGCGCTTGCGCAAAATGCGTGTGTTGTTGGCGATAGTCATTGAGTTTTCGGAGCTGAGTGTGTAAATCGTGAATGTGCTGCTGGCATTGCGCCTGCTCTTGATGCAATTGCTGTTCTTCGTCATCCGTGAGTAACTGAATATCGCCCAACTGTTGGGTCAGTTGATCCAGTGCTTGCTTTTCATCACGTGCCCGCTCGTGCGCCATTTGCGACAGCCGGCTATATATTTCAGTGCCTGTCATGCGCTCAAGCAAGGCCGCTCTATCATCTGCAGACGCTTTTAAGAAAGCGGCAAAATCCCCTTGCGGTAACATCACCGCACGGCGGAACTGTTCATAGCTCAGTCCCACTAAGCGCTCTATTTCACTGAGTACTTCCTGTTTTTTACCGGCGATACGTTGGCCTGTGGCGAGGTTCTCCAACCAATGCTCGCTTGCCTGTATACGGCCGTCCGCCTTACCGCGTGCACGGCGTACCGACCAATGCGCACGCCAACGGCTGCCATCATAGGCGACAAAATCCACTTCCGCGTACCCCTCGCCTTTACCACGCGATAAGATACTGCGCACATCATTGGCTTTAACCCGAGTGGTCGGGTCGCCCAAGCCAATATCCGCATCATGCTTTTTATTGGACTGAAAGCGCGGGATCTTGTCGTAAAGCGCCAAGCAAATCGCATCCAAAAGCGTCGACTTTCCCGCGCCCGTTTTGCCTGTGATCGCAAACAAGCCACTGTCACCCAGCGGTCCTTGTGAAAAGTCCAATGCAAACGGATGTTGAATGCTGGCCAAATTCTCGCCACGTAATGCCAGGATTTTCATCGTTTATTGATCCTCGTCCTGTTCCAGTTGCTCCAATAACTGAGAAAACGTTGCTGATAACGCCGTATCAGGTTCACCTTGATACTTTTGCTGCCAACCATGGCGAAGCACCTGATAGGGCTCGACCTCTGAGAGACGTTGCTGTCGAAAGCCACTTGTTTGTGGTTGCTCGCGATAATGCGGTGTGATTTTGGCAAGCCGCACAGGTTTACCATCCAAGGCCGCTAGAATTTTTTCCCTGAGCATCGGCTGGGGTTTATCTAACAAAACAGGGACATCAAGCAAAGGTTGCTGCGACAGCGGTAAAGGCTCAAGCGTGAGTCCCGCCAGTGCATCGAGTACTGTTTCCAACGGTGAGGGCTGTTCCGGAACCCGCCATAAATCAACGGCACGCGGCACATAATGTGGGATCACACTTTGTAGCTGATTGTCTTCAAGCGTTACCGCTAACACTTGGTGCCGATAGTGGCGTTCGGATAACGACAAAGGGATGGGCGATCCGCAATAACGAATCCGTGTTTGCTTTGCCACTTGCTGAGCTAAATGCAAATGTCCAAGCGCGACATAAGCAATATCCTCACTGAAAATATCCGCCGGCAGCGCATGCTGATTCCCCCCAAGAATGCGCCGCTCTGACATTTCTGACAACTCACCACTGGCCATATACACATGGCCCATCGCTATCAACGCCTGATCAGCGCGCGCGTTTTCACGCCCAGCTTGCTCCGTTTGCTGATAAATACTTCGCACTCCCTCAATAAGCCGATCGTCCTTTTCATCGAGTCCTTCTGTACGCAAATCACCACTTCGCAAAAAAGGCACCGCCAATACCCAAGCCGCGACGTCGCCTGACTTATCGGTAATAGGCACTCGCATACGTTCTGTATCTAGGTGACCGTCACTGTCACGGGCAATGGCACCAATTAAGTGTAAATCAAAGGCTTTCAGTAGCTCGTGTGGGGCGTCGAGTTTGCTAGGTGAGTCATGGTTCCCGCCGGTGATCACCACATTTAAGTGTGGCAGTGCTTTGGCAACATCAGCCAAAAAACGATACAGCATTCGCCAAGCGCTGGCGGGTGGGTTGGCGCTGTCAAACACATCTCCCGCCACCAATAAGGCATCGGCTTGCTCATCAATGAGGCATTGCTTAAGCCAATCGAGAAAGGCTTGATGTTCATATTGGCGATCATAGCCATGTAGCTGATGACCAAGGTGCCAATCGGAGGTATGAATGATCTTTAACACAACTGAGGTAATCCGTTCATTGAGGAAGCTGGGCAAGTTTGTCTCGCTGAAGTCGCGAGCAGGGTTAAATTCTACGCTAATTGCAGCGACATTCGAGAGTGAATGCAATACCATGTTGCCTTTCTCACAACAGGATGGATAAAGCCTCGCCATGATTTGGTTTAAGAATTTACTCGTCTATCGTCTTACCCGTGATATTCCCCTCGATCCAACACAACTGGAAAGCCAGCTGAGGGAGTTCGACTTTACCCCTTGTGGCAGCCAGGACATGCAAAAGTTTGGCTGGGACAATGCACTGGGTAAGCATGGCGATATGCTCACGCATGTCAGCGGTAACAATATCCTGATCCGCGCTCGCAAAGAAGAAAAGTTGCTTCCCGCGTCGGTGATCAAAGACGCCTTGGAAGAGAAAGTTGACGCCATGGAGCAAGCCCAAGGGCAACGCCTGAAAAAGCGCGAGAAAGATAGCCTAAAAGACGATGTGGTCATGGAGCTCTTACCGCGTGCCTTCACGCGTCAAAGTCAGATGTGCGCTTTGATTATGGCGGATAAAGGTTTGGTGTTAGTAGATGCCGCCAGTATCAAAAAAGGCGAAGAGTTGCTCGCCCTATTACGGAAATCCATCGGCAGCTTACCCGTCGTTCCCGTTGAAACCGAGACCCCGGCAGAGCACGCAATGACCGAATGGGTCAAGCAAGGCCAAGCGCCGCAAGGCTTTCACCTCGGTGATGAAGCAGAACTCAAAGCACTGCTGGAAGAAGGTGGGGTGATCAAATGTAAACAGCAAGATCTCACCAGTGATGAAATTCAGGCGCACCTGGAGGCAGACAAGCAAGTCACCAAGTTGTCCATGGACTGGCAAGAACAAGTCTACTTCATATTAGGCGATGATTTAAGCGTGAAGCGACTGAAGTTCTCCGAGGAAATTCGCGATCAAAACGCTGACATCGACCGAGAAGATGTCGCAGCCCGCCTCGATGCCGACTTATCGCTGATGTGCGGCGAGCTCGACACCCTTCTAGATGGCTTATTCACCGCGTTAGGCGGTTTAAAAACCGAGTAACTAATCCCCACAAAGATTAGGTAAATTCGGCTGGTAGTGTGGGTAATGTCACAGTAAAATGGCGCCCACACTCACCTTCAACGTGAAGGTGCCTGACTTATACTCAGACTCAAGCTTGGAATTATGTTTACGCCAGAATTACTCTCTCCCGCCGGTAGCCTAAAGAATATGCGCTACGCGTTCGCCTATGGGGCCGACGCCGTGTATGCCGGCCAGCCACGCTATAGCCTGCGTGTGCGCAACAATGAATTTAACCACGACAACTTGAAAATAGGCATTGACGAAGCCCATGCGCAGGGTAAGAAGTTCTACGTGGTCTGTAACATTCAGCCGCACAACGCCAAGCTAAAAACCTTTATTCGCGATCTAAAGCCAATTATCGATATGGGCCCTGACGCGCTGATCATGTCCGATCCTGGCTTGATTATGATGGTACGTGAGCACTTCCCTGATATGGCAATCCACCTTTCCGTGCAAGCCAACGCGATTAACTGGGCGACCGTCAAGTTTTGGCAGCAGCAAGGGATTGAACGTGTGATCTTATCGCGTGAACTATCACTGGAAGAGATCGAAGACATCCGCCAACACTGCCCTGAAATGGAGCTTGAGGTGTTTGTTCACGGCGCGCTATGTATGGCGTATTCTGGCCGTTGTCTGTTGTCAGGCTATATTAATAAGCGTGATCCAAACCAAGGCACCTGTACCAACGCCTGCCGTTGGGACTACAAAGTGCATAAAGGCAAAGAAGACGACGCAGGCCAAGTCGTACAAGTTCAAGAAGTGACCCCAACCCTGGGTAAAGGCGAGCCAGTTGATGATGTCGTGTTGCTTGAAGAAGGCGGACGCCCGGGTGAGTTGATGGCCGCGTACGAAGATGAGCACGGCACCTACATCATGAACTCAAAAGACTTGCGCGCCATTCAGCACGTTGAACGCTTGACCCAAATGGGCGTGCACTCGCTAAAAATCGAAGGTCGCACTAAGTCTTTCTATTACTGCGCACGTACAGCACAGGTGTATCGCCAAGCAATTGATGATGCCGTGGCCGGTAAACCGTTCGATGAGAGCCTGATGAATACCCTCGAGAACCTTGCACATCGGGGCTATACTGAAGGCTTTTTGCGTCGTCATACCCACGATAGCTACCAAAACTATGACTACGGCTATTCGATTTCTGAACAGCAGCAATTTGTCGGCGAATTCACTGGCAAGCGCCGTGGCGATCTGGCTGAAGTGGAAGTGAAAAACAAATTTATGCTCGGTGACAGCCTTGAGCTGATGACACCGCGAGGCAATGTCCATTTCACCTTAGAAGCGATGGAAAACCGTAAGTCAGAAACCATCACTGATGCCAAAGGTAGCGGCCACTTCGTATTTATTCCTGTGCCTGCCGATATGGATCTAGAGTACGCGCTACTGATGCGTAACCTGCAATCAGGACAAGATACACGTAACCCATCGGGTAAGTAATATGGCACTACTCATCACCGATAAATGCATAAACTGCGATATGTGTGAGCCCGAGTGTCCCAACGGGGCCATCTCGATGGGTTCCGAGATCTTTGAGATCGAGCCAGATTTATGTACCGAGTGTAAAGGTCATTACGACAAGCCAACGTGTCAGTCGGTCTGCCCTATCTCCAAATGCATTATCACCGATCCCGATAATGTCGAGACAGAGGATCAGCTCCTAGAAAAATTTGTGGTCATCCAAGGGATGGCCTAAGCCATTAAAAGCGCCGCAAGGCGCTTTTTTTATGTCTATATCAATCTAATCTACAACAGGAACTAACGCTAGGCGCGTAACAGTAATGCATGACAGTCTAGAGTAACGAAGTTGCATTGAGACACTCAGGATCGCACATATCGCAGTTTATGCACTCATCAAGCCGAGACTAAGCAAGAGGTAATATAAACGTATAGTGAGGAAAGAGAACCTGGCCCCCACGACGTGCTGCCATCAGACATGAATAAGCCCTGGGGTTAGGGTCACTTTAAACGCAAAAAACCCCAGCTTTTCAGCTAGGGTTTCTAAGTAGTGGCGGAGTGGACGGGACTCGAACCCGCGACCCCCGGCGTGACAGGCCGGTATTCTAACCAACTGAACTACCACTCCGCACCAATCCTGTCTCATCAAAGTCTTACGTCAATCTGCTTTGATGCTTAAATCCGTTTTTGCCTTCAGATTTTTCCAAAAATCTGAAAACAAGAAAGCAAGCCTGGCGATGTCCTAC
>NZ_MUEW01000020.1:0-33497 GCF_001995655.1 Salinivibrio sp. IB868 | reverse complement strand
ATATATAAGTCATTGAAGTTAAAATGCTTTTTTATTTTTTCGCCACAGGGTAAAGCGCTTGTTGTGTAATTTAATTACGTAACTGATTACAAAGTGGTGACAAAATTATGATCCCCGTAGCAGTGTTATATCATTCTGATAATGGTCATAAAAAAGCGCATTCGAGCTTATACTCTAAACTGTTTAAGTGTTTGTTTTTAATTTATTTTAATAATTTACCATTCCGTTTTTGTTTTGTTCTTGGTTGATTTTTGCGCGAATGTAAGCCAACGTAATAACACAAGTGCTGCACGGGAGCCCAAGCGCGTGTAGTAATAATAGTGTTGTGATTGGATTACAAATGATAAGCCAGGGAGGCGATATGACGGAAGCGTGCTCAACCTTACGCGAATCGTTGGTGATTAACGAGACAGTCACCGCAGAGCAGGCAGAAATCTTAACCGATGATGCATTGTGCTTTTTAGCCAGTCTCGCTGAGCGTTATGCGGCGCGCGTACCCACACTGTTAGCGGCGCGTGAGGCGCGTCAACAACGCATTGATGCGGGAGAGCTGCCCGACTTTCTTCCGGAGACGCAATCGATCCGCCAAGCGGATTGGACCATCCGTGGCATTCCCGAGGATTTACAAGATCGGCGGCTAGAAATTACCGGACCGGTAGACCGGAAGATGGTGATCAACGCACTCAACGCTAACGTGAAAGTTTTCATGGCGGACTTTGAAGACTCCTTTGCGCCGGCGTGGCCACAAGTGGTTGAAGGACAGCGTAATTTGCGCGATGCCGTGAATGGCACCATCAGTTATCAGCACCCTGATACAGGCAAACGCTATCAGCTAAATGAGGACCCAGCACGCCTTATTTGTCGTGTGCGTGGCTTGCACCTGACCGAAAAACACGTGACGTGGCAGGGTAAACCAATTCCAGGTGCCCTGTTCGACTTCGCTCTTTACTTTTTCCATAACTACCGTCGTTTACTCGAGACGGGATCGGGGCCTTATTTCTACCTGCCTAAACTTCAAGCATATCAAGAAGCCGCGTGGTGGAGTGAGGTGTTTTCCTTTGCCGAAGACGAGTTTGGGCTAAGCCGTGGCACCATCAAAGCGACCGTGCTGATTGAAACCTTGCCCGCCGTGTTCGAAATGGATGAGATTTTGTATCACCTTCGTGATCACATCGTCGCCCTTAACTGTGGTCGTTGGGATTATATCTTTAGCTATATCAAAACATTGCGTAATCATCCGGACCGCGTGTTGCCGGACCGCCAAGTGGTGACCATGGATAAGCCTTTCCTTAACGCTTACTCGCGTTTACTGGTCAAAACGTGCCATAAGCGTGGCGCGTTGGCGATGGGTGGCATGGCAGCCTTTATTCCCAGTAAAGACCCGGCTGAAAACCAGCAGGTGCTAGAGAAAATTGAAAAGGATAAAACCTTAGAAGCCAATAATGGCCACGATGGCACCTGGATTGCGCATCCAGGGCTGGCTGACACGGCTCGCGCGATTTTCGACCGTGCACTTGGCGATAAGCCGAATCAACTTACGGTGACCCGCGAGCAAGATGCTGAGATTACTGCTGCAGAGTTGCTGGCGCCTTGCGATGGCGAACGCACAGAGGCGGGAATGCGACATAACATTCGCGTGGCGGTGCAGTACATTGAAGCGTGGATTTCAGGTAACGGTTGTGTGCCTATTTATGGCTTGATGGAGGACGCGGCCACGGCTGAAATCTCACGTGCGTCGATTTGGCAATGGATTAAGCATCAAAAACCACTGAGCAACGGCAAGGTGGTGACCAAGGCGTTGTTCTCTCAGTATCTTGCCGAGGAAATGGCGGTGCTTGAAAAAGAGCTAGGCGCAGAGCGTTTTGCGCAAGGACGGTACCGGCAAGCGGCAACCTTGATGGAAACGCTCACTACCAGTGATGAGCTGGTTAACTTTTTAACCTTACCGGGTTATGAGTATTTGCCGTAATGGGCATGGAAGCACAATAACAAACATGGAATGACAGTAAGGGGCTGGTACAGCCCTGCTAACAAAGAGGAATGGAACATGACTTTGACTCGCCAACAACAAATCGCTGAACTGGAAAAGGATTGGGCGGAAAACCCGCGCTGGAAACAGGTTAAGCGCCCCTACACGGCTGAAGAAGTCGTCAATATGCGTGGCTCGTTTGTGCCGGAGAATACCGTCGCTAAGCGGGGAGCTGCCAAACTATGGGATTTGGTCAATGGCAGTGCCAAAAAAGGCTACGTCAACTGCTTGGGCGCATTGACAGGCGGTCAAGCGGTGCAGCAAGCCAAAGCGGGTATTGAAGCGATTTATCTGTCTGGTTGGCAGGTGGCGGCTGACAACAACACAGCCTCGAGTATGTATCCAGACCAGTCGTTGTATCCGGTTGATTCCGTTCCCGCTGTCGTTAAGCGCATTAATAATGCGTTTCGCCGAGCGGACCAAATTCAGTGGTCGAAAGGGGGCTCACCGGAAGAGGGCACCGACTATTTCTTACCGATTGTAGCGGATGCCGAAGCAGGCTTTGGTGGTGTGCTTAACGCCTACGAGCTGATGCGTAACATGATTGAAGCTGGCGCTGCCGGTGTTCACTTTGAAGATCAGCTCGCCTCAGTGAAAAAATGTGGCCACATGGGCGGAAAAGTGTTGGTGCCAACCCAAGAGGCGGTACAAAAATTGGTCGCGGCGCGCTTAGCTGCCGATGTGGCGGGCACCGATACGCTGGTCATTGCGCGTACTGATGCCAACGCGGCCGATCTATTGACCTCAGATTGCGACCCATACGACAAGGACTTCATCGTTGGTGAGCGCACAGCCGAAGGCTTCTATCGCGTGCGTCCTGGGATTGAGCAAGCCATTTCTCGAGGCCTAGCTTATGCGCCGTATGCCGATTTGATTTGGTGCGAGACCGCGAAACCGGACTTGGAAGAAGCACGACAGTTTGCTGAAGCCATTCATGCTCAGTATCCAGACCAGCTTTTGGCTTATAACTGTTCACCGTCTTTCAACTGGGAGAAAAACCTGGACGCCGAGACGATAGCGCGTTTCCAACAAGAACTGTCTGATATGGGCTATAAGTACCAGTTCATTACCTTAGCGGGTATTCATAACATGTGGTACAACATGTTCGACTTGGCGCATGCTTATGCGCAAGGTGAGGGCATGCGTCACTACGTTGAAAAGGTGCAGCGTCCAGAGTTCGCTGCCGCTGAGCGTGGCTATACCTTTGTCGCGCACCAGCAAGAAGTGGGTACTGGGTATTTTGATCAGATGACCAATATTATCCAAGGTGGGCAATCATCGGTCACGGCATTAACGGGCTCGACGGAAGAAGATCAATTCTAATCGCGCGATACCGGTTATCAACCTGATAAAAAGGGAGTCTCACACTCCCTTTTTTATTTATTCTCCCTCTTCAACCGGCTCACTTTCTTCTTGGATCTCCAGCAATGTTGACGCGATGGCGACAAAATCACTGTCGGTGATGATCCCAACCAAACGTTGGTGCTTCACCACCGGTAAGCAGCCTATTTTACGCTCGAGCATGGTTAGCGCTGCAGCCCGTAGTGACGCCCCGGGGTCGACTGTGACCAGTTGCCGCTCGATAAAGTGTGATAGGGGAGTATGGATCTGGTGATCGCCATTGGTCGTTTTGCCTAGTGAAGAGGCTTGTGCTGACAGCACATCTCTTTGTGTGACCAGTCCTAACAAACGCTCATCATCGTCAACGATGGGGAGATGGCGAAAGCGCTCGGCGCGCATTAAACGGTGCGCGTCATCCAGGGTATGGTCAGGGCTAAGCGTGTGTGGATGCCGGGTCATCATATCATCAACAATAAACATGGCACCTCCTTGTCATCAGTACACAGGGATACTTTTACTGTAGTGCAGTTGTACCGGGTTAGGCGTGATATGCATCAAGATAACTACGCGCATCGAGGCAAATGTTGTGTTCATTGGCGCCTGTGTAAACGATGCCTGAATCAAGCATCCAGCTTGCTTGATCTTCACGGTGGGCTACCTATACTAGCGGCCTGCTTTTTATCTAGGCAAATGTCATGCAATTATCCGATTTTCACTTTGAACTCCCCGATGAGTTAATTGCGCGCTATCCGCAACCGGATCGCAGTGCAAGTCGCTTATTGTCACTCGATGGCACAAGCGGTGAGGTGGTACATCGTCAGTTTAAGGATATCCTCGATCTGGTTGAGCCTGGGGATTTGATGGTGTTCAACAACACGCGAGTGATCCCCGCGCGCGTGTATGGCCGCAAAGCGTCGGGGGGTAAAATAGAGGTGCTGGTGGAGCGTGTGCTCGACGAACGTCGTTTCCTCGCCCATGTGCGCGCCTCTAAAGCACCTAAACCCGGCGCCGAATTATTCCTCGGCGATGACGGACAGGTCCCAGCAAAGATGGTGGCACGCCATGATGCTCTGTTCGAAATTCAGCTACACGACGATAAAGGCGTGGTAGATACGCTTAACGACATCGGCCATATGCCGTTGCCGCCATACATCGACCGCCCAGATGAAGAGAGCGATAAAGAACGCTATCAAACCGTGTATAACCAAAAGCCTGGGGCCGTCGCTGCGCCAACGGCGGGGTTACACTTTGACGATGCCATTATGGCAGCGCTTAAAGAAAAAGGCGTCAATATTGCTTTTGTCACCTTGCACGTGGGAGCCGGAACGTTCCAACCGGTTCGGGTCGACAACATTGAAGAGCACACCATGCATGCTGAGTATGCTGAAGTGCCGCAAGAGGTGGTTGATGCGGTCAATCAAACGCGAGCACAAGGCAAGCGGGTGATTGCGGTGGGAACCACCTCGGTGCGTTCACTGGAAAGTGCGGCACAGGCGGCCAAGCAAAAAGGTGAGCCACTGTCCCCGTTTTTTAATGACACGCAGATTTTTATCTATCCGGGGTATGAATGGCAGCTAGTGGATGTATTGGTGACCAATTTTCACTTGCCGGAATCCACCTTGATCATGTTGGTAAGCGCGTTTGCCGGTTACCAGCATACCATGGCCGCTTATCGTGCGGCGGTTGAAGAACGCTATCGCTTTTTCAGCTATGGCGATGCCATGTTTATTACCCGTCAGCACCACTGACGACATGATGAGAACACGGGCTCTTATGTCCGTGTGCGCTATGCTTGCGGCAGGGTAAACCTGTTAGCATAAGACACACGCCAGACTGTTTCTCTGGCACTGAGGAGGATTCGTGGAATACGAACTGAAAAAAACCGACGGACGCGCTCGCCGTGGCCGCTTAATCTTTGAACGCGGCACTGTGGAAACGCCGGCTTTTATGCCGGTGGGTACCTATGGCACCGTCAAAGGGATGACGCCTGAAGAAGTGAAAGGGACTGGGGCGGAGATCCTATTAGGGAACACTTTTCATCTATGGCTACGCCCAGGTCAGGAAATTATGCGACTGCACGGGGATTTGCATGACTTTATGCAGTGGCATGGCCCTATTTTGACCGACTCTGGCGGTTTCCAAGTGTTCAGTTTGGGCGATATCCGTAAAATCACCGAAGAAGGGGTGCACTTTCGCAACCCAGTGAACGGCGATCGCATCTTTATGGACGCGGAAAAATCGATGGAGATCCAATATGACTTGGGATCAGACATCGTGATGATTTTTGATGAGTGTACGCCCTATCCTGCCACGCATGACGAAGCGAAAAAGTCGATGGAGATGTCACTACGCTGGGCAAAACGTAGCCGCAATCACTTTGACAAATTAGGTAACAAAAATGCCTTGTTTGGTATTGTACAAGGCGGCGTGTACGAGGACTTGCGAGATGTCTCTGTAGAAGGTCTTACCGAGATCGGTTTTGATGGGTATGCCGTTGGCGGCCTAGCGGTCGGGGAGCCGAAAGAAGACATGCACCGGATCTTGGAGCACACTTGTCCACAGCTGCCAGAGGATAAACCGCGCTATCTGATGGGCGTGGGGAAACCTGAAGATTTGGTCGAAGGGGTTCGTCGTGGTGTCGACATGTTTGATTGTGTGATGCCGACACGAAACGCACGTAATGGCCACTTGTTTATTACTGGCGGTGTGATCAAGATCCGCAATGCGAAACATAAAAGTGATACCTCGCCTTTGGATCCCGAGTGTGACTGTTACACTTGCCGCCACTACAGCCGTGCTTACCTCTACCATTTAGACCGCTGTAATGAGATCCTAGGCGCGCGACTCAACACCATCCACAACTTACGCTACTATCAGCGCGTGATGGAAGGTTTGCGTAACGCGATTGACGAAGGTAGATTAGATGCCTTTGTAGCGGATTTCTACGCGCGTCGTGGCAAGGAAGTGCCGCCGCTCGATTAATTTCGAATTCAACAACTAGAACGAGGACGTGATTGAATGTTTATCTCACAAGCTCACGCAGCCGCTGAAGCCGCACCACAAGGTGGCGGAATGCAGCTTTTTATCATGCTTGGTCTCTTTGCGGTGATTTTTTACTTTATGATCTACCGCCCGCAATCTAAGCGTGTCAAAGAGCACAAAAACCTTATGGCATCTATGAGCAAAGGGGACGAAGTGCTAACCGGAGGTGGTTTAGTGGGTAAGATCACTCAAATCGCTGAAGACAATGACTTTATTGTGATTGCACTCAACGATAATAACGAAGTAACCATCAAAAAAGACTTCGTGACGGCAGTACTGCCTAAAGGTACTATCCAGTCTCTCTAATTCTCGCAACCATAAAGGATGCATGCTGTGCTAAACCGTTATCCTTTGTGGAAGTACATCATGGTGCTAATAACACTGGTTATTGGCATCGTGTATGCGCTTCCCAATTTATACGGTGAAGATCCAGCAGTACAAATTTCCGGGGCGCGTGGCGCCTCGGTAGATATGACTGCGTTGGACTCCATCAAACAGACCCTCGAATCGAACGACCTTTCCTACCAATCCATTGCGCTCGAAGACGGTACCGTCTTAGCCCGCTTTAAAGACACGGAAGCACAAATCAGTGCCCGTGATGCCTTGATGTCGCGTTTCGACAGTGATGACTATGTGGTTGCCTTAAACTTGGCGCCTGCAACGCCATCGTGGCTGGATACGCTGGGTGCTACCCCGATGAAGCTTGGCCTAGACCTACGTGGTGGGGTGCACTTCCTGATGGAAGTGGACATGGATGCAGCATTAGAAAAGCTGATCACCCAGCAAGAAGACAGCTTCCGCACCGACTTACGTGAAGCGCGTATCCGTTATCGTGGTTTACGAATAGAAGATAACACCCGTGTTGTGGTGAATCTGCGTAATGCCGAAGACACCAATAAAGCGCTAGAACTGCTCTCGAACAACTACCTCGACATGAACTTTTCTGTCGATGAAGATGAAGGGCGATTAGCCGCGGTTTACAAAGAAGAGCGCCTCAAAGAGATTCGTAACTACGCGGTGGCGCAAAACATTACGATTCTGCGCAACCGTGTGAATGAACTGGGTGTGGCCGAGCCTTTGGTGCAACGTCAGGGCGCAAGCCGTATTGTGGTTGAACTCCCCGGTGTGCAAGACACGGCACGCGCGAAAGAAATTCTTGGTGCCACCGCGACCTTGGAATTCCGCGAAGTGGATCAGGACGCTGACCTATCTGCCGCCATGGCAGGCCGAGTGCCACCGGGCAGCGAGTTGATGCGTACTCGAGATGGTCGTCCCGCCGTGCTGAAAAAGCGGGTCATTTTGACGGGCTCGCACATTACTGACGCTAGCTCCTCCCGCGATGAATACAGCCGACCACAAGTTAACATCTCTCTCGACAGCGAGGGCGGTGACAAAATGGCGGACTTCAGTAAGCGTAACATTGGTGAGCTGATGGCCACCGTGTTTGCAGAATACAAAGACAGTGGCGAGCGTGACGAAGACGGCAAAGTGATCTTGGAAAAACACGAAGAAGTGATTAACCAAGCCACGATCCAGTCTGCTTTGGGACGTAATTTCCGCATTACCGGCATTGATTCTGCCGCCGAAGCACATAACTTGGCGCTGCTGCTGCGCGCAGGTGCCTTGATTGCGCCTATCTCGATTGTTGAAGAGCGCACCATTGGTCCATCAATGGGTCAGCAAAACATCAATATGGGTGTGCAAGCCTGTATCTGGGGCTTGGTGGCGGTGATGGTCTTCACCTTGATTTACTATCGTCGCTTTGGTCTGTTTGCTAACTGTGCCTTGCTCGCCAATATCGTCTTGATTATCGGTATTATGTCTTTGATCCCAGGGGCGACCATGACACTGCCTGGTATTGCCGGTATTGTCCTGACGGTGGGGATGGCGGTCGATGCCAACGTGCTGATTTTTGAGCGTATCCGCGAAGAAATCCACGAAGGCCGTAACCCTCAACATGCAATCGACCGTGGTTATTCTAACGCGTTTAGTACCATCGCCGATGCCAATATCACCACGCTGATCACCGCAATCATCTTGTTTGCTGTGGGAACAGGCGCGATAAAAGGCTTCGCGGTGACACTGTCGATCGGTATTTTGACCTCGATGTTTACCGCCATCATTGGTACGCGTGCACTGGTTAATCTGGTGTACGGCGGTAAGCGCGTCAAGAAGCTGTCGATTTAAGGGAGTCCAAGCATGTTTCAAATATTTAAACCGGACATGTCGATCAACTTTATGCGTTGGTCTAAATTGGCCTTCGTGTTGTCCATCGCCATGATTGCCGCGTCTGTCGTCACCCTATCCACTAAGTGGCTTAACTGGGGGCTCGACTTTACCGGTGGTACCTTGATAGAAGTGGGCTTTGAACAGCCCGCTGACTTACCGCAAATTCGTGAGTCACTGGCGGCTGACGGCTTTGGTGACGCCGTGGTACAAAACTTCGGTAGTGCCACTGATGTGATGGTGCGCCTGCGTCCGCGTGATGATATGGAAGGCGAGAACCTCGGTAACGAGGTGCTCAATGCCATCAAAACGGGTACGGGTGACCAGGTAGAAATGCGCCGCATCGAGTTTGTTGGCCCGAATGTGGGTGACGAGCTGACCGAAGCGGGTGGGTTGGCGATCATCATCGCGCTGGTCTGTATCCTGATCTACGTGTCGTTCCGTTTCGAGTGGCGCTTGGCGGCTGGCGCGGTGATGGCACTGGCGCACGATGTGATCATTACCTTGGGTATTTTCTCCTTGTTCCAAGTCGAAGTGGACTTGACCATCGTCGCTGCGTTGCTGACGGTGGTGGGGTACTCGTTGAACGATACCATCGTGGTGTTCGACCGTATTCGTGAAAACTTCCGTAAGCTGCGTAAAGGTGAGTCAGATGAAATCATTAATGCGTCTGTCTCTCAGACCCTGAGTCGAACCACCATTACCTCGGGCACGACTTTGTTTGTGGTGATTGCACTGTTCACCTTGGGTGGAACCATGATCCACGGCTTTGCGATGGCCTTGCTGATTGGTATCACTGTGGGTACCTACTCTTCAATCTACGTGGCGTCTGCTCTGGCATTGAAGCTGGGTATTGCGCGTGAGCACCTGTTGGTGCCAGAAGTGGAAAAAGAAGGGCAAGAGTTTGACGCGATGCCTTGATGCGCTCGCCCCGCGTTTGTTGCGGGGCGAATTGCACACTCGGTGTGCGTCGCAGCCAGTATGGCACTCTGTGTTAAAGAGACAGCCGATGATTTGACGGCATAAAAAAAGCGACGCTCACCGAGCGTCGCTTTTTTATACCCAGAGGGAAGCATTATTTTTTCATCGACTCAGGGGCGTTCTCGCGCACTTTGGCCAGCATGCCTTTTACGACGCGTGGTGCACCGCTTACCACGTTACCGCTACGCATGTAGTCGGTTCCGCCGTTAAAGTCGGTACAAATCGCCCCAGCTTCACGGGCAATCAATTCGCCTGCCGCGATATCCCACGGTTTCAGGCCAAGCTCAAAAAAGCCATCAACACGGCCTGCGGCCACATAGCAAAGATCCAACGCGGCAGAGCCGGTGCGACGGAAATCAGCACAATCAACGAATAACGCGCTCACGACCGCCATAAAGCCTTCAGCGTGTTGCTTTGCTTTGAAGGGGAAGCCCGTCGCTAAGATGGTGCCGTCGAGCTCTTTGGCGCTACCGGTACGAATACGCTTGTTATTGAGTTGTGCGCCAGCACCACGTTGTGCGGTGAATAGCTCATTACGGATAGGGTCGTAAACGCAGCCGATCTCAGTGCGGCCTTTAATACGCACCGCGATAGACACGCTGAAATGGGGAAAGTCGTTAACGAAGTTGGTGGTGCCATCCAGTGGGTCGATGATCCATTGATAGTCGCTATCTTTCCCTTCAGCCACGCCTGACTCTTCGCCAACGATGGTGTGGTCCGGGTAGGACTTTTTGATGATGTCGATGATGATTTGTTCTGCCGCTTTGTCGACATTAGTGACAAAGTCATTACTGCCTTTTTGCGCGGTTTCGATGTTGTCTCTGTTTTCTGCAGATTTGGCGATAAAGTCGCCAGCCTTCCGTGCAGCACGGACGGCGATGTTTAGCATCGGATGCATACGGTTTTCCCAACGGATGTTAAAGAACGAAAGCGGGGCGGAGTATAACAGAGCCAGAGCAAAAGGAAAGTGGGTATTTTTTGACCGTCGCGACGTCCGTAAACTGGCGCGACACGCTTAGCTGAGAAGTATTATCGATTGCACTGTGATAAACTGCGCAGATCTAACAGACACCTGCCCACCCCATCAAGGGTGCACAGCGTAAGAGACGAAAACAACATCATGCTAGATCAAATCCGCGTCGTATTGGTGGGAACTTCCCATTCCGGTAATATTGGCTCAGCCGCTAGGGCAATGAAAGTCATGGGGCTTAGCAATATGACCCTCGTGGCCCCCGAATGTGAAGTGGATGGCCAAGCCATTGCGTTGGCGGCCGGTGCCAGTGATATCGCCAACAATGCGCGGGTCGTCGGGACCTTAGAAGAGGCAGTGGCAGACTGTGGCCTTGTGGTGGGAACCAGTGCAAGAAGCCGGACACTCGAGTGGCCGATGCTCGATGCGCGCGAATGCGGTAAAAAGGCCGTGGAAGAGGCGAGTACTCACCCGGTGGCGATTGTCTTTGGTCGCGAGCGCACTGGCTTGACCAATGAAGAGCTGCAGACCTGCCATTATCATGTGTCGATTCCGTCCAACCCAGACTATAGCTCATTGAACTTGGCGATGGCGGTACAAACCCTGTGCTATGAAATGCGCGTCGCTTGGCTAGACAGTCAAGCCTATCAAGGCCCCACGCTGGAACAAACCTACCCTTTAAATGAAGAGCTTTCACGGTTTTATCAGCACCTAGAAACGGTCCTTAGCAAAACCGGATTTATCCGTACTCAGCATCCCGGGATGGTGATGACCAAGTTACGTCGGCTCTTTAACCGAGCGCGACTTGAGAGCCAAGAGTTAAATATTTTACGGGGGGTGCTGTCATCCATCGAAAAAGTGACCCAACAAGCGGCATCGCGCGAGCAAAATACCGATAATCATCGCGCTCAGTGATCCTTTCAACCGAGCATGCGTAACTTAGGGTGAAAACCTGACAAAAATACTCAGGTAAATACTTGACCAAATTACTCGGGTATGTAACTATCTGAGCATCTATTCACCACAGGTAGCGTGTTATGAGATTGACTTCGAAAGGCCGTTATGCGGTTACCGCCATGCTCGATGTGGCGCTTCATGCCGAGCAGGGTCCTGTACCACTGGCGGACATCTCTGAGCGTCAAGGCATTTCCTTGTCTTATCTTGAGCAACTTTTTTCACGGCTCCGCAAGTCGGGGTTGGTGACAAGTGTACGTGGTCCCGGCGGCGGCTATCGCCTCGGTATTGCGGCAAGTGACATTGCCGTGGGGGCCGTGATTGCTGCCGTTGACGAATCTGTCGACGCGACCAAGTGCCAAGGTAAAGCGGATTGCCAAGGCGGCACCCGTTGTTTAACACATACTCTGTGGCACGACTTAAGTGCCCGAATTAGCGGCTTTTTAAACGACATCACGCTCGGTGAGCTGATGCATGATAACGAAGTGAAGCAAGTAGCAGATCGTCAGGACGCTAAACTGGATGCCTCATTGGCGCCCAGAAACACATTTAGCTCGAAGGTCAAACAAGATAGCGCCACCATAGGCGTAAACGTTCGCTCCTGATGACCAATGTCGGTGTAATTGGAGAAAAACATGAAATTGCCCATTTATTTTGATTATTCAGCCACGTGTCCGGTGGATCCGCGCGTTGCTGAAAAAATGAGTCAGTACCTGACCATGGACGGGTTTTTTGGTAACCCGGCCTCTCGTTCACACCGCTTTGGCTGGCAAGCAGAAGAAGCGGTTGATACAGCGCGTGAGAACATTGCCAATTACTGCAATGCCGACCCACGTGAGATCGTGTTTACCTCTGGCGCGACTGAGTCAGACAACTTGGCTATCAAAGGTATTGCTAATTTCTACTCCAAGAAAGGCAAGCACATTATTACCTGCAAAACAGAGCATAAAGCCGTGCTTGACCCTTGCCGTCAACTGGAGCGTGAAGGCTTTGAGGTGACATATCTTGAGCCAGAAGAAAACGGCCTGGTCGATCTGAAGAAGCTCGAAGCGGCGATGCGTGATGACACGATTTTAGTGTCAATCATGCACGTGAATAACGAGATTGGTGTGATTCAAGATATCTCTGCGATTGGCGAGCTTTGTCGTGAACGTAAAATTATGTTCCACGTCGATGCGGCGCAGTCAGTGGGTAAAGTGCCACTGGACGTCAAAGAGATGAAAATCGATTTGATCTCGTTCAGCGCACACAAAGCGTACGGCCCTAAAGGCATTGGTGCCTTATACGTTCGCCGTAAGCCACGCGTACGCATTGAAGCGCAAATGCATGGTGGCGGTCACGAGCGTGGTATGCGTTCAGGCACATTGCCTACTCACCAAATTGTGGGCATGGGTGAAGCGTTCCGTATCGCGAAAGAAGAGCGCGAGAAAGACTTCCAACATGCGCTGGCATTGCGCGAGCGTTTTTATGAAGGCGTGAAAGATTTAGAAGAAGTTTACGTCAATGGCGATTTGGAACAGCGTGTTCCACATAACCTAAACGTGAGCTTTGCCTTTGTTGAAGGCGAGTCATTGCTGATGGCACTGAAAGATCTGGCGGTATCGTCAGGGTCTGCGTGTACTTCAGCAAGCCTTGAACCTTCCTATGTGCTTCGTGCGCTTGGACGCGACGATGAGCTCGCACATAGCTCGCTGCGCTTCTCCTTTGGTCGCTTTACGACGGAAGAAGAAGTGGATTATGCGATTGAGAAAGTGCGTGAAGCAGTCAACAAGCTGCGTGAAATGTCACCACTTTGGGACATGTACAAAGACGGTATCGATCTAAGTACCGTTGAATGGGCGCACCACTAACTCGAATAACGCGCCAGCTGGCAACAGTGAGCAATCATATTGAGGAAACGATTATGGCTTACAGCGATAAAGTAATTGACCACTACGAAAACCCACGTAACGTTGGCTCGTTTGAGAAAGGCGACCCATCGGTTGGTAATGGCATGGTTGGTGCCCCTGCGTGTGGCGACGTCATGAAACTACAAATCAAGGTGAATGACGAAGGCATCATCGAAGACGCCAAGTTTAAAACATACGGCTGCGGCTCGGCGATTGCCTCGAGCTCACTGGTTACCGAGTGGGTGAAAGGCCGCTCGATTGACGACGCTGCTGCGATCAAAAACTCTGAGATCGCAGAAGAATTAGAGCTACCACCCGTCAAGGTGCACTGCTCTATCTTGGCGGAAGACGCCATTAAAGCGGCGGTCAGTGATTACAAGAAAAAACACCAGCAGTAAAACGAAGGGGTTGTTGATATATGGCTATTACCATGACACAGGCGGCAGCAGATCGCGTCAGAGCGTTTCTCAATAACCGTGGCAAAGGCATTGGCTTGCGCCTGGGCGTGAGAACGTCGGGGTGTTCAGGCATGGCCTATGTACTCGAATTTGCGGATGAGCTGCAAGAAGGCGATCAGGTTTTTGAGTACGATGATGTCAAGGTAATCGTCGATGGTAAGAGCTTGCTCTATCTCGAAGGGACAGAGCTGGATTTTGTTAAAGAAGGCCTGAATGAAGGTTTTCAATTCAACAACCCTAACGTGAGTAGTGAATGTGGTTGTGGCGAAAGCTTCAACGTGTAATCCGTGAGAGCACATGAATCATTTTGAACTTTTCGAGCTACCGTATCAGTTTGAGCTGGACGGTAGCTCGCTTTCTTCAACGTTTCGGGAATTGCAACGTCAGTACCATCCCGATAATGTTGCTAGCCAAGACGAGAAAACCCGTCTGCAGGCGGTACAGAAAGCATCGCAAGTGAATGACGCGTTTCAGACGTTAAAAGATCCGGTTCGACGCGCTGAGTATATGCTGACGTTGCAAGGTATTGACTTAAAAGACGAACAGCAAACCATGCAGGATCCTGAGTTCCTGATGCAGCAAATGACGTTGCGTGAGGAGCTCGAGTCGATTACCGATAGTCAAGATGAAGCGGCGCTGTTTGATTTTGGTGAAAAAGCCCAGTCACTCTACGACGCATTGATTCTAGAGGTTAAACAGGCATTGGCTGCGTCACAGTGGCAAGAGGCCGCCGTGATTGTACGTAAACTCAAGTTCGCAGAAAAGCTTCGCCATGAAGTGGAGCGTGTCGAAGATCAGCTGATGAGTTGATCGCCCTTTCGCCTGTCAACGCAGTAAAGTTTAAGGATTAGACATGGCACTGTTACAAATTTCAGAGCCCGGTCAAAGTGCCGCGCCGCATGAGCACAAGCACGCGGTCGGCATCGATTTGGGTACCACCAACACCTTGGTGGCCACGGTACGAAGCGGTACCGCAACCACCTTGAACGACGAACAAGATCGACCACTGATCCCTTCTGTGGTCCATTACGGTGATGATGCCATTTCCGTGGGCTATGACGCCCTCCCACACGTGCAAACGGATAGCGCCAATACCTTGGTGTCTGTCAAACGCATGATGGGGCGTTCATTAGACGATGTGCAAGCCCGTTATCCGCAACTTCCTTATCAGTTTTCACAAACCGAAAATGGCTTGCCACAAGTGGAAACCCGCCGTGGCGCGATTAACCCAGTGCAGGGCTCGTCCGATATCTTACGCACCGTTCGCGAACGTGCGGAAAAAAGTTTGGGCGACGCGCTTGAAGGTGTGGTGATCACCGTACCTGCCTATTTTGATGACGCACAACGTGCGGGAACTAAAGATGCGGCGAAGCTGGCAGGCCTAAACGTGCTGCGTTTGCTTAACGAGCCTACCGCTGCGGCGATTGCTTATGGCCTTGATTCGGGCCAAGAAGGGGTAATTGCGGTCTATGACCTAGGTGGCGGCACCTTTGATATCTCGATTCTACGCTTGTCTCAGGGCGTGTTTGAGGTCATGGCGACCGGCGGCGATTCCGCATTGGGCGGAGACGACTTTGACCATCTACTCGAGCAATGGATCTGTGAGCAAGCCGGGTTTGACACCCTCAGTGGCGATCAGCGCCGTACCGTGCTGCACGCCGCCACGCAGGCGAAAATTGCCCTTTCTTCTGCTGACAGCGCGTCCATCGATGTGCTGGGGTGGCAAGGCGAGTTGAGCCGTGAAACGTTCGATCAATTGGTTGCTCCACTTATTAAGAAAACCTTGATGTCATGCCGCCGCGCATTAAAAGATGCCGGTGTCAGTGCCGATGAGGTGCTGGAAGTCGTGATGGTGGGCGGTTCTACCCGTGTTCCCGCCGTGCGTGAACAGGTTGGTACGTTTTTCGGTCGCGAGCCACTGACCAGCATCGATCCAGATAAAGTGGTTGCCGTTGGCGCCGCGACACAAGCTGATATTTTGGTGGGCAACAAACCAGACTCTGACATGTTGCTGTTGGATGTGATCCCGCTTTCTCTTGGTATCGAAACCATGGGCGGTTTGGTGGAGAAAATTATCCCACGCAACACCACCATTCCTGTGGCAAAAGCGCAAGAATTCACCACGTTTAAAGATGGCCAAACCGGCATGAAAGTGCATGTGGTACAAGGTGAGCGTGAAATGGTAGACGATTGCCGCTCATTAGCACGTTTTAGCCTTAAAGGCATCCCACCGATGACGGCGGGGGCGGCCCATGTTCGCGTTACTTATCAAGTAGATGCTGATGGCTTGTTGTCCGTGACGGCGATGGAAAAATCCACCGAAGTGGAAGCGTCTATCCAAGTGAAGCCCTCTTATGGCTTGAGTGACGATGAGATTGCCACCATGATCAAATCGTCATTTACCCATGCGGAAGAAGACAAAGATGCCCGCTACTTGGCGGAGCAGCGTGTGGAAGCCGATCGTGTGATCGAAGGCTTGCTGGTTGCCATGCAACAAGACGGGGATAACCTGCTCAACACTGATGAGCAGCAAGCTTTGGTGAAAGAAATAGAAGCCTTGATTGCCTTGCGCAACGGTGTTGATGGCGCCGCCATTGAAGCCGGGATCAAAGCATTAGACAAAGCCAGCCAGACCTTTGCGGCACGCCGCATGGATCAATCGATTCGTCATGCGTTGGCCGGCCAATCCATTGATGAGGTGTAATCATGCCTAAGATTATTGTTCTGCCGCACCACGAGTTATGCCCAGAAGGTGCGGAATTGGAAGCGAAAGAAGGGGAAACTGTCCTCGACGTGGCGTTGAAAAATGGCATTGGCATTGAACACGCGTGTGAAAAGTCGTGTGCGTGTACCACCTGCCATGTGGTGATCCGTGAAGGGTTCGACTCGTTAGACGAAAGTGATGAGCTAGAAGATGACATGCTCGACAAAGCGTGGGGGCTTGAGCCGGAGTCACGCTTGGGTTGCCAAGCAAAAATTACCGATGAAGATTTGGTGGTTGAGATCCCGCGCTATACCTTGAATCACGCAGCCGAAAACCATTAATCCAAGGCTGTAACGGACGGAGAAGCAAGATGAGCTTAAAATGGACAGACTCGCTCGATATTGCAATCGAGCTTTGTGACGCCTACCCAGATGTCGATCCAACAACGGTTCGTTTTACTGATTTGCATCAGTGGATCACTGAACTGGATGATTTTGACGATGACCCAGAGCGTTCCAATGAGCGCATCCTCGAGGCGATCATCATGTGCTGGATGGATGAGAGAGACTGAGGGCTAGCTCTCGCGAGTGATTGATAATACTTGTGTTATCGTCTCCGGCTCGGCACAGTACCTGTGGCCAATAAAACATACATTCAAAGCGGGCCAATGGGCTCGCTTTTTTCATATCGCTGAGGCGTCCAGGCGTTTGTCTGAGGGCTCAGTGAGACACGCTGTACAGTAAAAGCAGCGAGACAGTACAAGGAGTGCAATATGTCAGATTCATTAAACGTTATCCTGTCGCATCAGCCGGCGGCGCCACAGTGGGGCGATAACGCGCTGGTCTCCTTTGACGCTGACAACGCGGTGATCCATGTGTCGAGCGATGCCAACCCGCGAGACAAGGTGCAACAAGCGGCGCGCAAGCTTGAAGGGCAAGGTGTGCCTGCGCTGACACTCACAGGAGAACACTGGGATCTTGAATTAGTCTGGGCGTTCTACCAAGGGCTTCGTGGCCCCAAAAATAAGGTCGCCTTTACGCAGACCGTGTTGAACGATGCCGATACGCAAGAGTTCGAGCTTCGACAGACCGTGGGTGACTGGGTACGCGATATTATCAACCAAACGGCAGAAGAAGTTGGGCCACATCAGTTAGTGGCGCGTGCGGGGGAGTTTGTTAAGTCCATGGCCCCCGACCAGGTCAGTTATAAAATCATTTCCGGTACCGACCTGTTAGAAAAAGGCTGGAATGGCATTTATACCGTCGGTCGTGGCTCGGCGCGCAAACCGACCATGTTACAACTCGACTATAACCCTACAGGCGATCCGGACGCGCCTGTGTATGCCTGTTTGGTGGGGAAAGGGATCACCTTTGATTCTGGGGGCTACAGCATTAAAGGCTCCGACTTTATGACCACCATGAAAGCGGACATGGGCGGCTCAGCGACAGCGACCGGGGCGCTGGCGATGGCGATTGCCAAGGGGCTGAATAAACGCGTTAAACTGGTACTCTGCTGTGCCGAGAACATGATCTCAAGCAGTGCTTACAAGTTGGGTGATATTATCACGTACAAAAATGGCGTGACCGTTGAAGTGCTCAATACCGATGCAGAAGGGCGCTTGGTGCTCGCTGATGGCCTGATGTATGCCAGTGAGCAAAAACCTGAACTTCTGATTGATTGTGCCACGCTCACCGGATCGGCAAAAGCCGCGTTGGGTAATGACTATCATGCGCTGTTTAGTTTCGACGATGAGCTCGCACACCGTACGCTTGACGCGGCACAAAAAGAAGGCGAGGGCATGTGGCCGTTGCCATTGGCCGACTTCCATCGCCAGCTGCTGCCTTCCTCGTTTGCGGATATTGCCAATGCATCCATGGGGGCGTATATGCCAGGTGCGAGCACCGCGGCGGCGTTCCTTTCCTACTTTGTTGAGGATTATCAAAAAGGCTGGATGCACATTGATTGCTCTGGCACTTACCGCAAAGCCGCCAATGATAAATGGGCCGTGGGCGCGACCGGTATGGGTGTGAAAACCTTAGCGCGTGTATTGCTCGACCAAGCGAAATAGACCTGTGACACCTTGGGTGAAAGGTTAACAAAATTTTGTGTGAGTTAACGCTTCACCCGATTGGTCATAGGGACACGCGAGGAAATTTGCTAGGGTAGGCGCGTTGTTGCCCCTAGCGGGCCAGATTCAGACAGTGAAAGGACAAGCGAATGACCATTGAACGCACTTTTTCTATCGTTAAACCTGATGCCGTAGAGCGTAATTTAATTGGCACGCTTTATCAGCGTATCGAAAGTGCAGGTTTGCGTATCGTGGCGGCGAAAATGCTCCATCTTAGCAAAGAGCAGGCAGAAGGATTTTATGCCGAGCACCAAGGGAAGCCTTTCTTTGAATCCTTGGTTGGGTTCATGACGTCAGGCCCTATCATGGTGCAAGTACTAGAAGGCGAGAGCGCGATCAGCCGCTACCGTGAGTTGATGGGAAAAACCAACCCAGAAGAAGCAGCGTGTGGTACATTGCGCGCTGACTATGCGGAAAGCATGCAATATAACTCAGTGCATGGCTCTGATAGCCCTGCGTCTGCAGAGCGCGAAATCGCGTACTTTTTTACCGCGGATGAAATTCATCCTCGCTGCTAAATCAAGCACCTGCTTTTTAATCTTAAAAAAGAGGCGTCAGCCTCTTTTTTTCTGCCTATCGAAATCAGACAACCACATTGAATAACCCCGCTGTTAGAGAGTGGAAACTGTGATCTAAAGCCTGTACAATTTCGCGCCTTAAGCGCGTCCCGAGGAGATATCTTGGCTATGATCAAGGTAAGACATCGGCACGCGTGAGGCGATGATTCAGTCTTACCACCTAGCTAGTTCTTACGAGGCAACCCCCAATGACGACAGAGAAAGTTAATCTGCTTGATTTTGACAGGCAAGGATTGCGTGCCTACTTCGCTGATGAGCTCGGCGAAAAAGCCTTCCGTGCTGACCAAGTCATGAAGTGGATGTATCACTTTGGTTGCGACGACTTCGATGAAATGAACAACATCAACAAGAAGTTGCGTGAGAAGCTCAAGCGGGTGGCAGAAATTAAAGCCCCAGAAGTCAGTGAAGCGCATTACTCCCAAGATGGCACCATCAAATGGGCAATGCGTGTGGGCGGTCAAGACGTGGAAACCGTGTATATCCCCGAAGATGACCGCGCGACACTGTGTGTCTCCTCTCAGGTAGGCTGTGCGCTTGATTGCAAGTTCTGCTCAACCGGGGCTCAAGGTTTTAACCGCAACTTGCGTGTGTCTGAGATCATCGGGCAAGTGTGGCGTGCGTCGAAAGAGATCGGCATTGAGAAAGAGACGGGCCGTCGTCCGATCACTAACGTGGTGATGATGGGCATGGGAGAGCCGCTGCTCAACATGAAAAACCTTCTCCCTTCTCTGAATTTGATGCTCGACGACAATGCTTATGGTTTATCTAAGCGTCGAGTCACCGTGTCGACATCGGGCGTGGTCTCTGGCTTGGAGCAAATGATTGGCAAAATCGATGTCGCCTTGGCCATCTCACTGCATGCGCCGAACGATGAGCTGCGTAGCCAAATCATGCCCATTAACGATCGTTGGGATATCGAGGCCTTTTTGGATGCGGTACACCGTTATATTGCAACCTCAAATGCCAACCGCGGCCGTGTGACGGTAGAATATATCTTGCTGGATCATGTCAATGACTACATGGAGCATGCGCGCCAACTCGCAGAGCTATTAAAAGACACCCCAGCGAAGATTAACCTGATCCCATTTAACCCGTATCCTGGATCACCGTTCAACAAACCGAGTAATTCTCGTATTGATAGGTTTATGAAAACCTTGATGGAATACGACTTTACGGTGACGGTACGTAAAACACGAGGCGATGACATTGACGCAGCGTGTGGCCAACTAGCCGGTGACATTGTCGACCGAACTAAGCGTGCCGAGAAGCGACTGGGCGCACAGGAGGTGATCCCTGTTCGACCCGTCTAAATGAGATGGCGATAAGGGGATGGCATGACAAAAACGGTTTGGGTTGTGGGCGTGTTGATGGCGTTGGCTGGCTGTTCAACGCCAAGTTCGCAGCACAGTGAGCCCAAGTTTGATAAGATTCAAGCCGCAGAGGCGCGTATTGCACTGGGATTAGGCTATCTAAACAGTGATCGCTATCAACAAGCGCAGCAAAACTTGCAGCAAGCGCGCCAATATGCACCTAACTACTATCGCACCTCGCTGTCGATGGCGTATTATCAACAACGTGTCGGTGAAAACGACAAAGCGGATCGCTTATATCAACAAGCGTTAGCGCAAGCGTCTGAAAAAGGCGATGTATATAACAATTACGGTGTTTTCTTGTGCGAACAACAGCGGTTTGCCGCGGCAAATGACGCATTTTTGCAAGCAGTCGTACAACCGTATTATCATCGTGTGTCAGACAGTTATGAAAACGCGGCGTTTTGTCAGCTAAAAGCTGGCCACGTAGAACGCGCAAAAGCCTTGTTTAGCAAAGCGGCTGATCACGACCCACTGAATGTCCGTGCGGGGTTACAACTTGCCAAGTTAGAGATAGAGACTGGGCAAGAGGCAGCAGCCGTCGCACGTATCAAGCGGCTCCACCAACGCGTTGGTGTTCAGCCTGCCGGACTGTTATTGCTAGTGAAAGCTTATCAGCAACAAGGCTACACGGAGCGAGCTGCCCATGACGCTCAGCGATTGGCGCAACGGTTTCCAGAATCCAAAGAATATCAATTGTACCTAGCGAATGAATACTGAACAGACGGAAGAACAAGCGCAATCTGATACCCAACCTGCGCCCGGGGAAGTATTAAAGCAAGCGCGAGAGAAAATGGGCTGGAGTGTTCGTGATGTTGCTGACCGACTTCGGTTGCGGGTCAGTGTCATTGAGGATCTTGAACAAAACAACCCAGACATGGATCAATTGGCCACGTTTACACGTGGCTATTTGCGCTCCTATGCCAAGCTGATGCAAATCGACGCCGATCAGCTTTTGGGTAATAGTAATATGGAAGCGAGCAGTGCGGCTACCGTACAAAAAATGCAAAGCTTCTCGCGCAAAACGCGGCGGCAAAAGAGCGAAAGTCGATTAATGTGGCTGTCTTGGGTGATTATTGCCATTGCGGTCGGGATCACTGGCGTGTGGTATTGGCAGAATCAGCAGGCTATGACGTCCGTGCCAACACAATTAGATAGCCAACAAGCGGATGAGCTCGTCACGACCCCATCAGCACAAGATAGCGCGATGGTTGCCGCCGATGCACCGGCAATGGCCGAGCCTGCGATGACAGATTCGGCGGCCTCACAAGGGGCGGAGCCGCAGGTCACTGATGCACAAGATGCCGCGAACGCGCCGGTGTCAGATGAGGTGAGTCCATCAGCATCGACGGCGTCAGAATCGGCCACTGCGGTTGAGTCGGCGCAAGCGGACGAGGCGACAACGCAAACAACACCCGAGGCACAACCAACGGCAGCGTCTGAGGATGAAGTCCCCGCAAGCACGGTCAATAACCGTCTGGTGATGACCTTTAGTGGAGATTGCTGGATAGACGTGCGAGACGCCAATGGTGAGCGACTGGCAACCGGGATAAAATCTGAGGGTGAACAAGTGACCTTAACCGGCGACACCCCGTATCAATTAGTATTGGGTGCCCCTAGTGTGGTGAAAATCACCTTTAATGGCGACAACATTGATCTTGATGGCTTCCCAACCGGCCAAGTGGCTCGGTTGCGCCTTCCGCAGTAATCAGAGAACGTCGATATGCACAACGAAACTCCCATCAAACGCCGTCCCTCAACGCGCATCAATGTCGGCAATGTGCCGATTGGTGATGGCGCGCCGATTGCCGTGCAATCTATGACCAACACGCGAACCACAGATGTGGCAGCCACCGTCGCGCAAATCAAAGCGCTAGAAGGGGTGGGTGCAGATATCGTTCGGGTGTCAGTACCCACCATGGACGCGGCGGAAGCGTTTAAAGAGATTAAAGCGCAAACGTCGATCCCTTTGGTGGCAGACATCCACTTTGACTACCGTATTGCATTAAAAGTGGCGGAGTATGGTGTCGATTGTTTGCGTATCAACCCAGGTAATATTGGTAAAGAAGAGCGCATTCGGGCGGTGGTAGATGCCGCACGTGATAAAAACATTCCAATCCGAATTGGTGTGAATGGCGGCTCACTTGAGCGCGATCTGCAAGAAAAATACGGGGAGCCAACGCCCGATGCTTTGGTCGAGTCGGCCATGCGTCATGTCGATATCTTGGACCGTCTTAACTTCGATCAATTTAAAGTCAGCGTCAAAGCGTCAGATGTCTTCTTGGCGGTTGAGTCTTATCGCAAACTTGCGCAGCAGATTGATCAGCCTTTACACCTTGGCATTACGGAGGCTGGTGGCGCGCGTGCTGGTGCGGTTAAGTCATCCGTTGGTTTGGGAATGCTACTGGCGGAAGGCATTGGTGATACCTTGCGGGTATCGCTCGCCGCCGATCCGGTAGAAGAAATCAAAGTGGGCTTCGATATTCTCAAATCACTGCGTATCCGCTCGCGCGGCGTCAATTTTATTGCGTGTCCGAGCTGTTCGCGTCAAGAGTTTGATGTGATTGGTACGGTCAATGCGCTCGAGCAGCGCGTGGAAGACATACTGACCCCAATGGATGTCTCCGTGATTGGTTGTGTGGTCAATGGCCCGGGTGAAGCCGAAGCGTCTCACCTCGGTTTGGCTGGAGGTAACAAGCGCAGCGCTTATTACCTCGACGGTAAACGCCAAAAAGAGCGCTTTAATAACGACAACTTGGTGGATGAGTTGGAGGCAAAAATCCGCGCCAAAGCGGCGATGATGGATGAACGCAACCGCATCAAGGTGTCACAAATCGATCAAGAAGGCTAAGCCGTTAGGCGGCCTTCTCCCCTTTTCTATCATGTCGGTAACGGAAGTTAACGTGGCTAAAACAATTCAAGCAATTCGAGGCATGAATGACTGCCTCCCGTCTCAATCTCCTTTATGGCAAAAGCTCGAATCTACGATTAAAAAGGTAGTGAGCGCTTACGGCTATAGCGAAGTTCGCATGCCTATTGTGGAAGCAACGCATTTGTTTAGCCGTGCGATTGGCGAAGTGACAGACGTTGTCGAAAAAGAAATGTACACCTTCGATGATCGCAACGGCGACAGCCTCACTTTGCGTCCTGAAGGGACCGCGGGTTGTGTCCGAGCGGGGATCGAAAATGGCCTGCTGTACAACCAAGAGCACCGTTTGTGGTACACCGGGCCTATGTTCCGTCATGAGCGCCCACAAAAAGGTCGTTATCGCCAGTTTCATCAGTTTGGCGTTGAGGTGTTTGGCCTAAATGGCCCAGACGTGGACGCGGAACTTATCATGATGACCGCACGTATGTGGCGTGAGCTGGGCATTGCTGAGCATGTGCGATTGGAGCTTAACTCAATCGGCTCACCACAAGCGCGTGCGAACTATCGTCAAGCGCTGGTGGACTTTTTGATGCAACACGAATCAGTGTTGGATGAAGACAGCAAGCGTCGAATGCAGACCAACCCATTGCGCGTGCTCGATACCAAAAATGCGGACATCCAAGCTGTATTGGTTAATGCGCCTCAGTTGGGTGATTATCTGGATGACGAATCAAAACAGCATTTTGCTCTCTTGTGTGAACTCTTGGACGCGGCAGGTATCGAATACCAAGTTAACCACCGTTTGGTACGTGGCCTCGACTACTACAACCGGACCGTGTTTGAGTGGATCACCGATAGCTTGGGGGCGCAAGGCACGGTGTGCGGTGGTGGCCGTTATGATGGCTTGGTTGAGCAACTCGGGGGGAAAGCGACGCCTGCCGTTGGGTTTGCAATGGGATTAGAGCGTTTGGTTCTGATGCTGGAAAACCTCAACCAAGATGATGTCCGCCCGGCGGTGGATGTGTACATGGTCACGGCGGGTGAAGGCGCGATGATCGCTGGGATGAAACTGGCGGAGCGCTTACGCGAACAGGTGCCCGGACTGCGTGTGATGTCACATTTTGGCGGTGGTAGCTTTAAGAAACAGTTTAAGCGCGCGGATAAAGTCGGCGCCTCTGTGGCGCTCGTGCTAGGCGAGGATGAAGTTGCCAACGGCACAGTGGCGTTAAAAGATTTGAAAGGCGGCGAGCAACAAACACTGAATCAGGATGAGATCGCCGCGTCACTAAAAGCATTGATTTAAGAGGACAGAACGTGGACGTCTACACCACAGAAGAGCAGCAGGTTGAAGCCATTAAGAAGTGGTGGCGAGACAACGGTAAAGCGGTCGTGATCGGCGCCGTTGTCGGTTTGGGGGCGTTATATGGCTGGCGTTATTTTCAGTCACAACAGCTCACCAACCAAGAGCAAGCCTCACAGCAATACGAACAAGTGCTAAGTGGTATTGAAAGCGGCGATACCGTGTCATTGAGCCAATTAGAAGGCCATGAAGGTTATCGTGCCTTGGCGGCATTGCAGCTGGCACAAAAGCATGTTGCGCAAGGGGAGCTGGAAAGTGCCCGTGAGCAATTGCAAAACGCTCAGCAAGCCGTGAAAGACGAGGCGCTGTATGGGTTGGTGACGACACGCCTGGCGCGCGTTGAAGCGGAGTTAGGTAATTACCCAGCCGCATTGAGCGAACTCGACAAAGTCACCACGCAGAGCTGGACCGCGAAAGTGGAAGAGATCCGCGGCGACGTCTTGCTTCGTCAAGGCGACAAGCAGGCAGCGCGAGACGCGTATGCAGCGTCATTGGCGGCGGCGGAAAGCCCGACCGTTAACATGAAGCTTGATAATCTGAGTCAATAAGGTCGTGGTATGAAAAAACGATTATGGCGCATGGCTGCAATGGCCACGACCATGGCTGTACTGGCTGGCTGTGCCGGTGAAGAAGATGTGGTGCAAATGGCGCCACTGCCTGCTGTGACCAATGAGATATCTTCAACCCAGCATTGGCGAGCACAAGTGGGCGACGGTGTCGGGCAGTATTATTCCGCACTTCAGCCTACAGTGGCCTATGACAAAGTCTTTGCGGCTGATCGACAAGGTTTAGTCGCCGCGTTTGATTTAGAAAGCGGTGAATCTATCTGGCAACAGTCGGTGCAAGACGAGACACCGGCGTTGCTCTCCGGCGGGTTGAGCGCCTCATACGGCAAAGTGTATGTGGGTGGCGAAACGGGTCAAGTGTACGCACTGGATGCGGAAACCGGCGAGCGGGTTTGGCAACAGAACGTGAATGGCGAAGTGCTGGCCAAGCCTTTGGTGGAAGCTGGGTTGGTGATCGTTAACACCAGCCGTGGTGAGTTAGTGGCATTGGACGCGGAATCGGGCGAGCCACAGTGGAACAACACCAATGATGTGCCGAACTTGAGCCTACGCGGTGAAAGTGCGCCGGTGACTATTTCCGGCGGCGTATTCTGGGGGATGGCCAATGGACGCCTAGGCGCGGCAATGATCGAAACCGGACGGTCTATTTGGCAAATTCCTATCTCGACACCAAAAGGGGCGACTGAAATCGACCGCTTAGTGGATGTGGATGCGACCCCAGTGATCGATGGCGACCGTTTGTATGCAGTAGGCTATAATGGCCAATTAGTCTCTATTGATTTGCGCTCCGGAAAAGCGGCGTGGAAGCGGGATTTTTCCTCTGCTAAAGACTTCCTCGTAGCAGGCAATAGTATTTATCTTATTGATGATAAAGACAATATTGTTGCGTTAGATGCACGCAACGGCCTAGAGAAGTGGCGCAACACACAGTTGGCGTACCGTATCTTAACGGCACCCGCGGCAAGCGGCGGCTATCTGGTGGTCGGCGACAGCCAAGGCTACTTGCATTGGCTTGACCCGCAAACGGGCGATTTTGTCGCGCAGCAATCACTGGAAGGTAACGGGATCGCTGTTGCCCCGGTGCAAACGGATGATGGCTATATCGTGATCACCCGTGATGGTCAACTGAGAAAGCTGAGTATCGAGTAAGCGAAGCCACCCAGTTCTATATTTAGGCTCCTGGCTGCAAAGACAGTCGGGAGCCTTGTTTATTAATAAAGCGAATGAAAAGAAGAGGTCTACATGATTCCTGTTATAGCCCTAGTGGGGCGCCCGAATGTGGGGAAATCGACGCTCTTTAACCGTCTTACCCGCACACGCGATGCATTAGTAGCGGATTTTCCGGGACTGACCAGGGATCGAAAATACGGCAAAGCATTGCTGGATGATCACGAGTTTATCGTGATCGACACCGGCGGCATTGACGGCACCGAAGAAGGTGTGGAAACCAAGATGGCGGAGCAGTCGCTAGCGGCGATTGAAGAAGCCGATGTCGTGCTGTTTATGGTGGATGGTCGAGCCGGTCTTACGCCAGCGGACAAAGACATTGCTCAGCATATTCGTACCCGTGAAAAAACCACCTTCTTGGTGGTGAACAAAGTGGATGGTATTGACCCAGACACGGCAACCGCGGACTTTTGGCAGCTGGGCATGGACAACATGTTCCAAATTGCCGCCGCGCATGGTCGAGGTGTTAGCGGCCTGATTAATCGTGCGTTGACGCCTTTGGTTGAGCAAGTGTCAGCGGACGAGGACGACGAGCAAGCAGGCTTGGTCGATTTGACCGATGAAGCAGATACGCTCGACAGTGGCGAAGACGCGGTTAAAACCGAAGAGCAGGCTGAAAGCGAGTATGAATACTTACAGTCGCTGCCGATTAAAATCGGTATTATCGGCCGTCCCAATGTGGGTAAATCGACCCTGACTAACCGTATGCTGGGCGAAGAGCGCGTGGTGGTTTATGACATGCCAGGCACTACCCGCGACTCGATTTACATTCCCATGGAGCGTGATGGTCGCGAATACGTGATGATTGATACCGCCGGGGTTCGACGTCGTAAACGGGTGACCGATAAAGTGGAAAAATTTTCGGTGATCCAAACCCTCAAGGCGATTGAAGATGCCAACGTCGTATTGTTGGTGATCGACGCACGAGAGAACATCTCGGACCAAGACTTAAGCTTACTTGGTTTTGCGCTGAATGCGGGCCGCTCGATTGTTTTGGCGGTCAACAAGTGGGATGGCTTAGATAGCGAAGTGAAAGAGCGCGTGAAGTCTGAGCTTGACCGCCGCTTAGGGTTTGTCGACTTTGCCCGTGTGCATTTTATTTCTGCTTTGCACGGCACCGGGGTAGGCCACTTGTTCGAGTCGATTCAAGAGGCGTATCAGTCAGCGACAAAACGCGTCGGAACCGCGATGCTCACCCGTATTCTGAAAATGGCGCAAGATGACCATCAACCACCGATGATCCGGGGACGTCGGGTGAAGCTCAAATATGCGCACGCAGGCGGTTACAATCCACCGATTGTGGTCGTTCACGGCAGCCTTGTTAAAGAGTTACCTGATTCGTACAAACGTTATTTGATGAATTACTACCGTCGAACCCTGGATATTATGGGCACGCCGATCAAGATCCAGTTCCAAAACAGCGAAAACCCCTATGAGGGGAAAAAAGAAAAGCTGACATTATCTCAATCCCGTCAGCGTAAACGCTTAATGGATATGGTGAAAAATCGTAATAAGAAGTAATACAAAGCCCAGCAGCGATGCTGGGCTTTTTTTTGATCGCGATGTGGTGGGTTCGCTCTCTCTTGGGATCGGTTACTGAATAAAAGTGATCTGACTCACATTAATGAGCGCGATTATCTGTTGTCTTAGATCCTAGTGTGTCACGCTGCCGCTCAGGTTTTGAGCGGTGATAAAATCGACACCCCTTCCCACGTCACACTTTTAGATTGTTCTGGATCCAGGCTTTAATAAAATATAGTTCAGATTTTTATCCTTTTAAAAATCCAAATGCAGAATATGTAACTTATGCTTTCGGGAAGTGTATTGATAAATATTCTTTTCAGGGTAGGAAGCTGATCAAGGGGAATAAACCCCAAGATCGCGCGATCGCTTACTGATCGGTCAGATGTGTGTTGTGCAGAGTTTAATCAGAAGATTGATGCGGGTGTCGCTGCCGAACCACGCTGGTGACATCGCCGTTGCTGAGCTGAGTGTGTAAGGTATCGCCCTCTTCTAGCTGGTTGATGTTAGTGACGATGTGCCCATCACTATCACGGCTAATTGAATAGCCGCGAGAAAGGGTGGCAAGTGGGCTGACCGCATCTAAGGTGGCGACCAAGGTGGCGAGTCGCTGTTGCGCATGTGACAGGTGTGAGTCCATCGCGTGGGTGAGGCGTTGATGGTATTGCGCCAATTGAGCCTGATGTTGCTGAATACGACGGTCAGGCGTCATGCGCTGCAATCGATTATCTAGCGTGTTCAGTTGGCTGCTGTACCGTGAAAACTGCTTAGTGAGTGCCTGGTGCATCCGTCTTTGCAGCTCATCAATATGCTGACTTTGCTGTTGTAGACGACGGCGAGGGTGCTGATGAGATAAACGGTGTTCGTGCTGCGTCAGTGCCCGCTGCTGGCGATACAGGAGGGTGCCAATCGCGTTTTTGAGCGCTTGCTCGCGCTGCTGATATTGCTGCAAGCGGTAACTAAGATCACGGCTGACAAGCTCTGCGGCGGCTGATGGCGTCGGCGCGCGCACGTCGGCAACAAAGTCAGCAATGGTAACATCCACCTCATGGCCCACGGCACTGACGATGGGGATCTGACTGGCGGCGATAGTACGGGCGACGATTTCTTCATTAAAGCACCATAAATCTTCGAGTGAGCCACCGCCACGGCCAACAATCAGCACATCACATTCGTTGCGGCTGTTGGCACGTCCAATGGCTTGGGCAATTGAGAGCGCTGCCTCTTGTCCTTGTACCAGCGTTGGATAGATAACCACTGGCAGGCTCGGATCGCGCCGTTTCAACACATTTAGAATATCGTGCAAGGCAGCGCCTGTTTTGGAGGTGATTATGCCAACGCGTTTGGGTTGGTCGGGCAAGGCCTGTTTGGCGCTTTGTGCGAATAAGCCTTCAGCGGCTAACGCTTGTTTGCGTTGCTCAAACGCCTGTTGCAGTCGTCCATCGCCTTCGGGCTGCATGCTTTCTAAGATCAGTTGATAGTCGCCGCGAGGCTCGTACATAGAGACACGCGCACGTACCAACACTTGATCGCCGTTTTTAGGTTTGAACATCACGCGGCGATTGTTACCACGGAACATCGCACATTTAACTTGGCTTTGGTTATCTTTCAACGATAAATACCAGTGACCGGATGTCGCAGCGGTAAAATTAGAGATTTCACCCGTGAGCCAGACGATACCGATGTTTTTCTCCAAGCAAAGACGCACTTCGGCATTTAAGCGAGAGACGGAAAGAATGTTTCGGTTGTTAGCGGTCACGATCACGGATCCTTTCAATAAGCCTGAGGGCATACTACCTGCCGCACCCCAGTATGCCAAATAGACCTTGAGCAATCGGTTGCGAAAAAGTCGCGTTGATATCTGGTGATAAATCAACCGACTAAAAATCCGTTGCCCACCAAACAGCGATTCTTAATAAAAATCGATAGCCAAACGTTTGCGCTGCCCGTATAATGCTGCGGCAATATTTTGTTCCCCTTCACAAATTTTGGTGTGAGATATTGCAATGCTGAGAATCGCGAAAGAAGCGCTAACCTTTGACGATGTACTCCTCGTCCCTGCCCACTCAAATGTTCTTCCTAACCATGCCGATCTGCGTACAAAACTGACACGCTCGATCAGCTTAAACATTCCTGTTCTATCCGCCGCGATGGACACGGTGACCGAAGCCCGTTTGGCGATTGCCTTGGCGCAAGAAGGTGGTCTTGGCTTTATCCATAAGAACATGACTATCGAGCAACAAGCCGAACAAGTACGCTTGGTCAAAATTTATGAAGCAGGCATGGTCACCAATCCAGTGACTGTAACCCCAGAAATGACCATTGCTGACGTGAAGGCACTGACTGAGCGTAACGGCTTTGCCGGTTACCCTGTTGTCAATGCACAAAAAGAGCTGGTGGGGATCATCACAGGCCGTGACGTGCGTTTTGTGTCTGACTTAAGCAAGCGCGTCGAAGACGTGATGACACCAAAATCTCGCCTCGCTACTGTGCAAGAAGGCGCAGAGCGTGAGCAGGTACAACAGCTCATGCAACAGCACCGCGTCGAGAAGATTTTGGTGGTCAACCCAAGTCATCATCTCACCGGTATGATCACCGCCAAAGATTTCCAAAAAGCGGAAAGCAAGCCTAATGCCTGTAAAGACGAACAAGGTCGCTTGCGTGTCGGCGGTGCCGTTGGTGCCGGTGCGGGCAACGAAGAACGCATTGCCGCCTTGGTTGAAGCGGGCGTGGATGTGCTGTTGATTGACTCATCACATGGCCACTCTGAAGGGGTTCTGCAACGTATTCGTGATGCACGTGCCGCGTATCCGAACCTGCAGATTGTGGGCGGCAATGTCGCCACCGCTGAAGGCGCACGCGCCCTGATTGAAGCCGGTGTGGATGCCGTCAAGGTTGGAATTGGCCCAGGCTCGATTTGTACCACGCGTATCGTTACCGGCGTGGGTGTCCCGCAGATCACTGCGATCAGTGATGCAGCCGCTGTAGCGCAAGAGTACGGCATTCCCGTGATTGCCGATGGCGGTATCCGCTTCTCAGGGGATTTGTGTAAAGCGATAGCCGCGGGCGCGTCGTGCGTGATGGTGGGCTCAATGCTTGCTGGTACCGAAGAGTCTCCGGGTGAAGTCGAACTTTACCAAGGCCGTGCATATAAATCATATCGCGGTATGGGCTCGGTGGGCGCGATGTCAAAAGGCTCGTCTGACCGTTACTTCCAAAGCGACAACGCCGCAGACAAGCTGGTACCTGAAGGGATTGAAGGGCGTGTCGATTACAAAGGCATGATGAAAGAGATCATTCATCAGCAAATGGGTGGCCTGCGCTCCAGCATGGGCCTCACCGGCTCTGCCACCATTGAAGAGATGCGTACCCAAGCGCAGTTTGTTCGCGTCACTGGCGCGGGCATGAAAGAGTCACACGCGCATGATGTCACCATTACTAAAGAAGCGCCGAACTACCGTCTCGGCTAAAGACATCACCACCGCGATGCATTTGAGAGGGGAGCGCGGCTCCCCTTTGTTCCACTTAATTGAGAAAGCCAGATAATGACCCAGAACATTCATGCTCAACGTATTTTGATCCTTGATTTTGGCTCCCAGTACACCCAACTGATTGCGCGCCGTGTCCGTGAAATCGGTGTGTATTGTGAGCTTTGGAGCTGGGATGTGGATGAGCAAGACATTCGTGATTTTGCGCCCAACGGCATCATCCTATCCGGTGGCCCAGAGAGCGTGGCAGAGGAGAACTCGCCGCGTGCACCGCAGTATGTCTTTAATGCCGGCGTGCCTGTGTTAGGGGTTTGTTATGGTATGCAGACCATGGCCGAGCAGCTCGGTGGTAAGGTGGCCGGCTCTGAGCACCGTGAGTTTGGCTACGCGCAAGTAAAACGCGTTGGACAAAGTGCACTGTTTGATGGCATTGAAGATGCCATCGCCGATGACGGGCATGCGCTCCTCGATGTATGGATGAGCCATGGTGATAAAGTGGTCGCCATTCCAGAAGATTTTGTCAAAGTGGCCGAGACGGACACTTGCCCCTTCGCGGCCATGGCCAATGAAGACAAACGTTTTTATGGCGTGCAATTCCATCCAGAAGTCACTCACACGCGCCAAGGCCAACGTATGTTGGAGCAGTTTGTGATGCAAATCTGCCAATGCGAGCGCTTGTGGACACCAGCCACCATTATTGACGATGCGATTGAGCGTATTCGTGAGCAAGTCGGGGATGATGAAGTGATCCTTGGCCTGTCTGGCGGCGTCGACTCTTCTGTGGTCGCCATGCTGGTTCACCGTGCAATTGGCGATAAGCTCACGTGTGTATTCGTCGATAACGGCCTATTGCGTCTTAATGAAGGTGAGCAAGTACTGGAAATGTTCGGTGACCACTTTGGCTTGAACATCGTCCATGTCAACGCCGAAGACCGTTTCCTCGATGCCCTTAAAGGCGAAGCGGATCCGGAAGCCAAGCGTAAAATCATTGGCCGCGTGTTTGTCGAGGTATTCGATGAGCAAGCGAGCAAAATGAAAAATGCCAAGTGGCTGGCACAAGGCACTATCTACCCGGATGTAATTGAGTCAGCAGCCTCGAAAACCGGTAAAGCGCATGTGATCAAATCACACCACAACGTCGGTGGCCTGCCGGAAGAAATGGAAATGGGTCTGGTTGAGCCACTCAAAGAGTTGTTCAAAGACGAAGTGCGTAAAATTGGCCTTGAGCTAGGCTTACCGTACCACATGCTTTATCGCCACCCCTTCCCAGGGCCAGGCCTTGGTGTGCGCGTGCTGGGCGAGATTCAAAAAGAATACTGCGATCTGCTTCGTCGCGCCGATGCGATCTTTATCGAAGAGCTGCGCAACGCCGATCTCTACGAGAAAGTCTCGCAAGCCTTTGCGGTATTCCTACCGGTTCGTTCGGTAGGCGTGATGGGCGATGGCCGTAAATACGATTGGATCATTGCCCTGCGTGCTGTTGAAACCATCGACTTTATGACCGCACATTGGGCACACCTGCCATACGATTTTCTGGGTAAGGTATCAAACCGCATCATCAACGAAGTCGACGGCATCTCCCGCGTGGTTTACGACGTCTCCGGCAAACCGCCAGCGACAATTGAGTGGGAATAAGACTCGCTAGGTAGCGCATTAAGCCTTGCCAACTAACAACAATGCCAGTCAGTTTTCTGACTGGTATTTTTTATGGTTGCAAGGTTGGCATCATGGCTGTTAAAAATTCATGATCTAGTTCAAAGGGATAGAATGATTTATAAATATATTTTATGTTAATA